>NZ_BADV01000100.1:0-165385 GCF_000238895.1 Pseudoalteromonas sp. BSi20429
TTATTTTTAGCATTGCGTCGGTGCCTGTAAATTGCGGCATTACTATATCCATTAAAATAATATCGTAAATATTTTGAGAAACCATAAGTAGCGCCTCTATAGCACTTGATGCGAAATCTATTAAAATATTTTCTTCGTTAAGCATTTTTCTAATTACTATTTCTATTAGCAAGTCATCATCTACTAAAAGCAGTCGTTTAGTTTTATTTATTGGCGTTACTTTAAACTCGATAACTTCAGCCATATTTTCAATAGTGTTTTTCATGTTTTACCTCATTACTGTTCCACTAATATACGCTAATTTATAACGACTTATCTTTTAAAATGCGTGTTATTTGGTTTATTAGTACACCTTGTTTTACTGGTTTTAATAGCATGTCATCAAAGCCCTGGTTAACGTATTTTGAATCTGTATCGGGTGTCGATGTATGCGCAATTATTTTAGTTTTCAAATTGTCACTGTGTTTTTTAATTTTTAACATAGCGTCAGTTCCCGACAATTCTGGCATTACTATGTCCATTAAAATAATGTCGTAACTGTTTTGCGATACCATCAACATCGCTTCTATTGCACTGCGCGCGTAATCTATTTTAATATTCTCATTTTTTAGCATCGCTCTAATTACAATCTCAACAAGAGGATCGTCATCAACCAGTAATAGCGTGTTTTGGTGTTTGTTAGTTACTAAACTAGCTTTTACTAAATCATTATTTGTTAACGAGCTACTTGGTACTTCTTGCTCGTTGTCTTTACCTTTACCTTGTTTGGTTGCTATGTTGACCAACATAGAAAGTGATATTGTTGATTTATTCGCGTTACTACTTACAGTTATCGCTTTACCACCTAACATTTTAAATATTGAAATAAAAAACTTTAACTCTAATGACACATCTTTATCATCTATAAAGCGCGTTATATCATCACCCGATATACTTTTAAGCTCAGTTATGAAGTTACTACTGTCGATCAAATTACTTAATGAAAAATCGAGGTATAAGTAATTACGTTTACTTTCATTTTTAATCTGAGCGTTAATTGAAAGCGTTGTATTATTTGATGAATCCAAAACCTCAGTCACTAATTGAATAACCAATTGAGAAATTAACTTTTCATCGCTTGCGACCGTTAATTCAGGCGTAATATTATTTTTAAGAACGATTCTTTTATTTTCAGCCTCTTTAGCTAAAATCGACATATTATTATTGATCATTTGATTTAGGTTTACGTTTTTGGCCTGAAGCTTTAACTTACCTATTTCCGATTTATTTATATTTACGAGTTGTTGAATTACACTTTCGAGCTGGTCGCATGCATCAGAAATGTTCCCCACATTGTTTTTAAATTCGTTAAAGCTTATTGGATCTTTAGATATTTCAACTAATGACTTTAAAGATGATAAAGGCGTTTTTAACTGACGGCTAAGTCTTGTAACAAATTTTTCTTTTAATTGATTTGTCTGTTTTGATTTTTCGAGAACATCAGCGAGTAAACATTCTTTTTGATGTGCCTCTGTATCATCTCTAAAGTAGCAAACGAAACCATTAAAATCTGTATGTCTTTGTAATACAGTTATCCACTTCCCGTCTGTAAAACCTATATCTATTAATTGGTTACGGTCATCATCAAGCTTATGATGTTCATGGTAGTGATTTATAATATTATGCTGCTGCGCAATACTTATCAGCTGGCTATACGATAGCTGACTGTTTTGTTTATTCACCTGTGCAAATAAAAGATTAAAAGCATTGTTAGTAATCACAGGAAATTCATGGCTATTAAAAATAGCAAACCCATGCGGCAATGCATCCAGAGAACTTGAAAAAAGCTCTTCTCTATTGAGTATTAACTGATTTTTTTGTTTTATTTCATTGTGTAAACGCCTTGGCAGACGTAAAAAATAATACACAAACGCGAATACACAAAAAGAGATTAACCCTAATCTAATTAAACTGTATTTAGTTATTTGTGGTCGTACTATTTTATTCATTGGTTGCACATGCAAGCGCCAAGTAGGAGGAAAACGACCGCTTAAAGCGCTAATACTATTTTTAATTATACTCGGGTTTACTTCTCCTTGTTTTCCTAAAGTAAACTGTGGTGTTGCTATAAAAACGTTATAATTTTCAGTGTTTAATTTGCCAATAACGGCTTTTAAAAACTTACTTAAATCAAATGCTGTAAGCGTATAAATAGAACCTTGTTTTATTTTTATTTCAGAAATTAAGAAGGCCGTATCAGCAACCGTAAATACTTCTACTGCTTGTTTATTCGCTCTTTTATTAAATTTTTCTAACCAGTTTGTGAATCCATACGCGGCTAAATCAAAATTATTTTTTGACCAAAGTGCAAGCTGGTTATACTCAGAATCAAACACAACATACCCTTTGTAAGTTAAATTTTGTGAAACCTGACTCTGCACTAAATTACTAAGTTGCTCTTTTGTATAATTATTTTGGCTTTGCAAAAAGCCTGCAATAACTAAATCTTTTTGAGATATATACAATCCTTGATTATCAAATCGCTCTAATGCATTAAATAACGTTTTACGTAATTGCTGGGTTTGTTGATTGTAATTACTTTGCAGCTCCTTTTTTTCAATAGTATAAAGAAGTAATGCAGTGAATGAGCATAATACTAATGAAATTAAAAATGCGACGGGCGCTAAACTAAATACATGAATATACTTTTCACCATAATTTTTTTTCGCAGGCTTAGTACTTTGATTACTTACTGAATCTGAATTTTTATTTAACTGTGTCTGTAATAATTGAGCAAATGAAATAAACTGATCTTTTTGTGAACCTATTAATGTTTTAGGTGCTAAATCGGCCATCAGCACTACGCCAATTAATTTATTAGTAACACTATAAATTGGATATTGTGCATAAAAACGAATTAATTTGTGCGTGTTGTTTGATACATCATCAAAAAAGGTATCTTCAAATAAATATAGTTTTTCTTGTGTGCAGCGTTGTTGATAGCTTAATAACTCATTTTCGACGCTTCCTTTATCATTGCAGGTTATTAACTGCTCTGAATAAACCTCTCTAAAATCGATAAATTTAACAATTGGAACATCATAAAACTGTTTTAGTAGTGTTAGCGTTTCTTTAATTTCTGTTGATATTTCATCAGTTTGTGTATCTGCTACATTAGCATGTGAGGTAAATATATTTGAGGCGTTCATTGACGTTCTCCTTCCCCTTTTGGGGGAGTATGTATCCACGTTGTACTGTTTTGGCCGCTATGTACTGGCAGTAAAACTTTAAATGGTGGTGTTAAGCTACTAAGTGCAGGTTCGCCTGTAGTGATATTAATTACTTGTTCTGCATTAACTAAATTAAGTGATGTTTTGCAATATGTAATGCCTGGCTCAATCCCTATTAAGCTCAGTGTTTCACTAATAATAAGGTTATTTACTAAATCAATACCGGCGAGGTCAAATGTAGTTTGTAAAATAGTGAAGACGAGTGTCTCTACAATGTTTTCATCTTCTTCTAAGCGTGTCCCTTCTGGGCAGCATATAGTGCCTAGCTCTATATCAACACTTGTTCCAATACCAACTAATGACAGCGCATTAAGGGCTGTATTTAAAAGCGGTTCTACCTGAGGTAAATATAAATCAAGTATGTCACCTTGCGATTCGTACCCCGTTTGGCATGTATCACACGATTGCGATAAATCTTGATCGCTTGTACCTAAAAGTGGATTACCTAAAGCTGTTACCCCAACTAAACAACCGCTGTCGGCCGGCTGCTTATCTATTTCAAAGCTTTCACAAGGTGAGCCTGTTACTACTTTTTGCGATACATAACGAGATAGAATTTGTTCACTATTAGCTGGGCATTGTTGTGGCGTGCTTCTTAATAACTGACCAATAACGGTATTACCTAACTGCCCTATTGCATAATTTGGACCTTGCTGCAGCGCATTTATATAACTTACATTACCGGTATTATTTAACTTGCTAACACCTTGGCTGTCTGTTGCTTCGTCACTTAAGCCCTTTAAACACGGGTTACCTTGGCAATTTGGAGCATCGTAATAAACAGCTTCTCGCGAGGTAAACCTATCGTCTCGTATGCCTATTAATGCCCTGTACGTGTTGTTTGCTCCACGGTCTGTATAAAAAATGAGTGGTGCTTGGTGCTCATCAAAACTTACTGCAATACCGAGTGGTCTATTATTAGCGTCGACTACAGTAATTTGATTATCTACTTTAGTTTGATGGCGCTTGATAAGGGCATCCCTTACTAAAATCACCCCACCAATTGAGCCAATAATTAAAATAGTTATAATCAATATAAGCTCAATAGTTAGTATGTACCCTTGTTGATAATGCTTTTTCATATCAGGCTCCTATAACACTTCTACAAGCATTTTAAGTACGTTCATTACTTGTAATGCTGCGGGAAAAAACACCAATACCAAAAACATCGGAAAACAAATTAAGATAATGGGAAAGGTTGTGTGCATCGCTTTTTTGTTTACCTTTTTAGCGAGTAAAATGTTCTTTTTTAGAGCTAGGCCCTCAAGTTGAGCCTCTACTGCTTGGATAAGTGGCGTACCAAGTTTTGACCCTATTAACATTAAGTTGGCGAGCTTTTTAATTCCTAATACGCCGGTTCTTTCAAAAAGTGAATTAAATGCAAATTCACGATCTTTACCTGCGCTTAGTTCGAATAAAAATAACTTTAGCTCTTTGTATAAAGGGTGTTTTTGACTTAATCCATGATCAACCGCCAGTGCAAATGAGCGCTCTAGTGAAAATCCAGCGCGCATGTAAACCAGTAAAACCCGTAAAAAAAACTCTAAACTATTATTAATAGTGGTTTTGCGTTGATTTTTACGTAATAAAAACCAGCATTCGGGTGCAAAAAAACACATAAAACACAGTAATAATTTAATCGATTGGCTCAGCTCATAACCTGTTAGTTCTATAACCGTAAATGCACTAAAAGTAGCAGCCACTTTGAAGCAGTACAGGCTTATTAATATTTTATTAATTTGAATTCCTGCTTGTCTTAATTGACGTTTAGAGATGATGATTAGCGGATACCAATTAATGTTTTTAGTATCGGGTTTATCTAATTCAACTTTAAGAGATTGCCTATGAATATGGATAAATGACCCCATACTTACTAAAAGTCCGATAAGTAAAAGTATATCAATCATAATGTTACCCTTAAGCTAAGGCGTAGCCATAAAAAACCAAATAGCTGACAAAGAAGCGCAACCGTTATAAATGCAATCCCATTAGGGTCGTTTAATAATGGTTCAAACCAGGTTGGATCGGTATAGCTGAATAAAGGAATTAGTGCGTAAGGTAAAAAACCACTAAATACAGCAGCGTATTTAGTGCCCGAAAGCTTAGCTTTTAGCTGTTGGCGGTCGAGGGTCCGAAGCGACATCATGTTGCATACGCTTTTTAGCATATCGGTTAAATCACACTGGCTTTGTGTATGTGTAATGATGCTATGAGCAAACAATCTTACGGTTTCGCAGTTGTATCTTTCAATTAAAGGGGCAAACGACGTTTCGGCATCACTACCCATGCTCATGCGTTGTATTAGTAAGGTGCTTTGTTTTTTTATATATGGGTCTGCATGTTCATCAGCAAACTGCATTGATTGCTGTAGCGATAGCCCAGTGCTTAAACACGATTGTACGGTTTCAATAAATTCTAAAAAATGATGCTCAAATTTTGCTAATTTATAATGAGCCAAGTCAATCACAGTTATAAAACAGGTTACAAAAACCACGATTGAAATAATAAACGCGCTGGTTGATGCCTCTGGATAATATAATTTAGCTAAAAACCATGAGCTACTAGAGAGCGAGCACGCCATGCTTATAAACCAGGCGTTACTTATGTTTAAGCCTAGCACTCGTAGTGACAGAGTAAGTACGTCTTTTTCTTCTAAAATATCTACTTTTTTAGTGCCTTGTCTGCTTTTATTTTTAGCATACAAAGAAACCAACACACTAGTTGCAAGTACAAAGGTTATAACCGCCGCTATAGCTAATAAATAATCAAGTTTAGTCATTGTTAGCCTCCGAGTTATTGTGCAGTAACGCTTTTAATTCTTTTGCATTTGCCCCTTGGCCTTTCATAAACTCAATAACACTTGAGTTATCTATTAACTCACTTTGTACAGGCTCTGCTTCATTAATACTATAAAGCGGGCTAAAATGTGCGCCGCCATTAACACGCTTAATTTCACCAATACTTTTTAGAGTTCGGGTGCCATTAGTTGAGCGAGAAACATGCACAATAAGTTGAATACTCGACGCGATTAGCGAACTTGTATGGGTATCGCTCAGTTGTGCATTGTGTAACTGCACTAAGGTAGATAAACGAATAACGGCATCATTTGCACTGTTAGCATGTATGGTCGTCATCGAACCTTGGTGACCACAGTTCATTGCTTGGAGCATGTCGATTACTTCGCCAGAGCGTACCTCTCCAACAAGTATTCTATCTGCGCGCATTCTAAGGGCTGCTTTTACTAAATCTCTTAGGCTTACTGCACCTTTACCATCGCTGTTTGTGTCGTGAGCTTCTAATTGCACAACGTGGTTGTGATGCAAATTAAGCTCAGCACTTTCTTCAATGGTTACAACTCGTTCATTCGGATTAATTGAGTTGGCAAGTACGTTTAATAATGACGTTTTACCAGCCCCGGCATTGCCACATACTAAAATATTAACGCCTGTTTTAACTGCACTTTTTAAAAATGATAAGATGTTTTTATTTAAAAAATGGTTATTAACTAAAAAGTCATCGTTTATTTTTTTATGGTTAAACTTACGAATAGACACAATAGCTGCGCTGGTACACGCAGGCGGTACAATAATATGAACACGGCTACCATCTTTTAGTTTGCCATCAACAATTGGCATAAGCGCATTTACTTGGCGACCACAGCCATCAAGTAAGCGATCAACAAATCGGCGTAAATGGCGTTCATCATCAAACTTACTGGCTGTGCAAAGTAGTTTGCCTTGTTTATCAATCCATATATCTTGCGTGTCGTTTATTAAAATATCACTAACCTGATCGTCCAGCATAAACTGTGCAATTGGGCCAAGACCCTGAATTTCATCAAATACAGCCTGAACAACCTGCTCTTGTTGATGTTGGTTAAATGAAGATTGATTAAATTGTGGAATTTCACTGCACAAAGCAGAGATTTTTTCGAGAACATTACTTGATAAAAGCGCGGTTGGTTCTTGTTCGTACTCTTCGATAACGGCATCGTGCAATAGCTTTTTAAGCTCTTCAAAGGTACTTAAACTGGTTTGAACTTCTTCATGTTTGCTTGATAAATTAAACATAAAAACTCACTTAGCTACATATACAGCTTCATTTTTAACGCCTTTAACCACTTCGATTGTGCGACTGGTTTGTAAGCGTGAAAAGTTTTGCAAACGACCCTGTTCAATGTCATAAGCGCTATGCACAATAATTGAAACTTTGTCGGCGTTATCTATACCCGCCAACGAATAAACATCTTTTGGAAGTACCGCAAGGACTAATGAAACACCGCCCGCAGCAGAATTAGACTCTTTAGCTAAATTATCCATTACGCCACTTTTAGCGGCTTGCGATTTAGGACCTTTTGAAACACCAATAAGCTGTACATCACGGGCAACTGTTCTTACTAAGCGATTAGTTTTAGCGACTATGTCGAGTCGGTCACCTTTGTGTATGCGCGAAAGCGGAATATCTAAGGTGTTTAGTTTTAAAGTATATAAAACACGCCCTGCCGGTATGGCTTCTGATAAATTTTGGCTTTTCGCTCTAATAAAATCGGTGTCGAACAAGGGTTGTTCAACCATTTTGTTAGTTGCTAATTTTTGACCAATTAATGCACGTGGGTTTTGAACGCTCAGTGCAATATTTGAATAGTTACTTGGATCTATACTTTTTTGCTCTACATCGTGAACGGTTACTGTTTGACCGGCTGACATATTTTTGTTTACTACCCAAGCTGTTACGCTATTTTCATCGTTTACCTGTCTAATGCCCAAAGCCGAAGCTAACATGCCAGAGGTGATGAGTAATGTGAGAGCCGCAGTGGTTGCGCCTTTGTTACTTTTACTTTTCATAATATTCCTCCAGAGTAACTTTCACTGCCACACTTTTGTGGCAGTGAGCCTTAAGCTTGGTATTCAAACCTGGTTGCCTTATATTGGGTACCTTGCGTTAGTTACCTTGTGAACCGCCTGCTACTGTACGTGTTGCAGCATCGCCGCTTGGTGTTGCATTAACAAGTGCGGCACTTTCACTAAAGTCTGATGCAACAAAAGTGAATGAACTGCCATCGCCTGCGTACACATCAACTGAATCCACAAACCCAGAGCCAGACACTTCAGCAGTGCCTTCGGCGTTAATCATGCCGTCAAATACATAGCTTTGGTCAAGTGAGCCAATTGCTTCAGCTACATCTTCAAGTTCGCTGGTTACCGAGTCACGTAATGTAGATAAACCAATTACAAGTGCTGCTACCATTGAAGTAGAAAGAATGATTAGCTCTGACGTTAGTACAAAACCTTTTTGCTTTTTGCTATTTAAGTTATGTTTAATAGTTTTCATAATCGTAGCCTTTAAATTAGAAGAGCTTATGCTCACTTTACATATTGCGAGGACCATGCCAGCTATAAATAACCATTAAATACAGTTGGTTATGTTTTTAATGGTTATTGTTTATTAGATGTTTTCATTTTTGATTTGCAAAATGCAAATCAATATTAAAAATATTTTAGATAAATAATGCTAGGTTTACGTTATTGAAAGTATTATTAAAACTGATGGATAGTGTAAGGGGGAAATATTAAAAGCAATCTTGTGAGGTTATGTATAAAACGTAGGATGAGCGTAAGCTTTACTCCTATTTTTGATAAATAATAAAGTGGTTTTGGCTTCTTAATAATGCCAAATTTTAGGTATAAAAAAAGGCCCGAAGGCCTTAAGAGTAACAATTACCTAAAACGGAGAGTTTACCGCGCCTAGCAAGTGCTTTTTTATGCGTGGGTTCTGCACGTAAAACTTGCTCATAGTAGCCACAGGCCAATAAATTATTGCTATTAGCTTCTTCAATTAACCCTTTATGGTAAAAATAGGCGGTACTATTTAAACCAAACTTAACCGAAAGCTCTAAGTAGTTTGAAGCTATAACGTAACTGCCCTGGGCATAATGTATAGAGGCCATTTGCAGGTATGGTGAAGCATGTGTACCAAAAACATCGACGCCGTATTGAGCAATGCTTTTTGCTTTAGCTAAATTACCTTGCTCTATTGCTAACGTAACCCCTAAAGTAATTGCATTTAATGGTGGATTAGCTTTATTCAGTAATGTGTTTATAACCTGTTGAGATTGATTAGCACGGCCACTTTTATAAAGTACGTAGGCCGATATCGACAGTATTGCCGTGTTATCGGGGTGTTCAAGCATTAACTGATTCACCTCATGCACTAGGTTCAAACAGTTACTTGCATTTATACCTTCACACTTTAATGGTTGGGCATTTAATTGGTATTTTTTAACGATGTCACCCAGCGCGTTGTAAGGATTTACTGTTGGCTTGTAATCAATATGAGCGCAACCCGATAAAGTAAGCAGTAAAATAATATAAAATATTTTCATAGCCCTTGCTCCTGTATATAGCTAAGTACCTGGGTGTCTATATTTGCCTGCTCCCACGAACGTAATGTATTAATTGGCTCACGCACCAGGTTTGGAGTTACAACAATTATAAGCTCGCGGTTGTTTTCACTTTTGCTGGTTGTTTCGCTTAACTTTCCTAGCATGCTATTGCCGTTGCCATCAGGTACAAAGTCGTGGCTTGCATTGTTATCAGTGCTAATTAAGCCACCAATAATAAGAGGTTGTCCGTCTTTTAAACGCGTTGATGTTTGCATGCTGCGTGTATTAAATGCACTGCTATTTAAACTGCTGCCTGTACTCTGTGCAATTTCGGCGGTTAACGTGGTATCAGGTAATGAAATTACTGGGTTTAGATCAAGTGTTATTCTATCTTTGTCGTCAACCATGGCGCGTACATTTAATTCAACTCCAAATGATTTAAATTCTGTACCGCTAAACACCGACCCACTACTACCTTGCTGCCCGCTTGTAATTCCTGAAGGGCTATAACTTGTAGGTACAGGTACTTCACCACCGACTTTAAACACGGCACTTTCACCGGCTAAAACTGTTATTGTAGGGCGAGAAAGTGTTCGAGAAATACCTTCTTGTTCCAGTAATGAAAATAACATATCAATGGCAAACTGTGAGGTAGAAAGCTGTAAGTTATTAGTTAATTGACCGCCAATTAATTGCAGCGCATTTTCTATTGTTGCAGAGCCAGATTCACGATTAGTCATACCGTCACGGCCAAATAAACCCGCTTCTTTTTCATATCCATTAGAGAGCACGCTAATATCTGGGCGCCATTGCTTTAACCTACGTTGATTTACTTCGTATAGCTGCACCGATACACGCACTTGCGGTAAATCTTCAACTTCAATACTCGACAAAACTTTACCGCCAGCCACTGACAGCAACGTTGCTCTTGCAATGTTTGAACTTACATTACTTAAATTTAATCCTGAGGTAGCATCATTTATTAAACCGCCTGACTCGTTGGCAAGTACTTCAATACCTGAACTTTTATCCTGCGTTGCGCCGCCCATTAAATTATTAGGATCAAGAGGAGAACCCTGAGTTTGTAATGCTTGCTCTGGTTCGAATAATTTATTAATTGTATTTAATAAGCGCACTAGCTCTATCTGGTTTTTTACAGAGCCGGAAAGTAAAAACACATCGTTGTCGTCATTTGATAACTCATCAACCGAGATGCGTTTAATGGTCACTTTATCTGCGCCCATTGATTTAATCACCTCGCTAATACGCTCTTCTTTTGGCTTGGGTGCTTGAGTTACTTTTATTAAATTAATAATAGCGACTTTACTCGAGTTTTGAGAGCTGCCGCCGTTTGCGTTACCCAAGCCTTGCAAGCGTTGAGCAAGTGAATTAAACATACCTTGGTTAGGATTTGAGGTGATAACGGGTTGTGATGCTTGTGAGCTACTGGCATAAAGGTAGTTTTTTGCAGCTTCATAAGCGGCATGACGATAATTTATAGTAGGTACTTCACCACGTAATACAACAGCATGGCGATCAGGCGCTATGGTTAGCTGTACGTCAGGATGGATGTCGTTTAAGGCATTTTCTAGTACGCTGTAGTCTTCGGTTACGCCAAGTAAAAATGTTTCAGAGCTTTTATCGTCGTACCACACCATCATAGATGTACGGCCCAACTTTTTAGCTAAAATTAGTAGCTCACGGCCATTTACCACGTTCACATCAAGTGTTGTTTCGTGGCCAAGTGCAATACGAGAAATATCACGGGTAAACACAAAGCGAGTATGCGTCCATTTAACTAAGTGCGATACCTTTTGTACCCGCTCACCATTTGCATTTTCTATATAATCTAAATGACTTTCACTGCCCATAGCGGTAAAAGATATTAGTAATAGTATAAAAATAAATCTTAACATAAGCCTTTCCCTCAATTTGCTTACTGTATAGGTAGCAAGTATGAGACCAAGGGTTTTTGTATTTATAATCAGTGGATTAAGATGTATAAACGTGTTTTTTATTATTTTGATTCGCAAATTGCAAATCAACAATTCATGAAGAGGTTAACAAAGAAATAAGAGCAGAGGTGTGTGGCGCAAAGCGAGTGAAAATACGCTTTACGCTAGTTTTAATTAATGCAAAGCGGCTGTAAACGGGATGCTTTCACAGATTTTAGCTTCAGCTATAAGCAGCTCTTCTAGACGAACATCAACTTCTTCTTTTTCAAAGTATTCGTAAGCTAGTTCTACAAATAGGTTTTTATGTTTTTCTTCTGACTTAGCAATAGCAACATAAAAATCTTTTTCTTTACCCTCAGGAAGTGCTTGTGCAACTAAAGAAAAACGCTCGTGGCCACGTGCTTCAATTACACCGCCAACCAGTAATCGGTCCATTAAAAAACCATCACGACCATGTCTAAACAGTGCACGTATTTGTTTTATGTACGGGTCTTTTTTGTCGTCACCTAAGTTTACATCTCGCTCTAAAAGCAATTTAAGTACTTGTTTAAAGTGTATTAATTCTTCTAGCGCTAAGTCGGTCATAGCTTTTACTAATTTACGTTTGTCTGGATAATGCGAAAGCATAGACATAGCCATACCCGATGCTTTTTTTTCTGCAGCGGCGTGATCTTGTAAAAAAGTATTAAAGTCAGCAAGGACAACTTCGGTCCATTCAAATGGGGTGTGGTATTTTAATTCAAACATGTTCTGTACAACTTAAATAATAATGCGGGGATTTTAACGTATTTGATTTAAAAAATCTTGTAAGGCAGTAATTTATCTATCCGTCCTTTAGCGGTAGATTCAACTTTTAACGGGTGTTTAATATCGTTCCACGCGGTAACTTTGCCACCCATATTCATTTTTTCAAAATCAGTTTTATCACTTTTTAACGCTAAAAAATTGCATAGCTTTTTATAGCTATCAGGCTTTGCTATATCAATGGATAAAAAATCGTTGTCACGGTTATTAAAGTACGTTTGAGCATCATTAAAATGTGTTTTATAGCAGTGAGCTAAGTAACTATCGTCGCTAATATTATTAAGCGAAAGCTCACTAAACGTATTTAAATAACAGCGTTTTATATGAATATTAAAGCCCCCGTCGCCGCGCGTTAAATTAGTGTGCATACGCGTTAAAAGCTGTTTTATTGATACAAGCCATGCACCAAGTTCGCGCTCTAAATAAATAAACTTAGAGTGTGGGTAATGAATATCAAGCGCTTTAAAGTCATTAAATATGGGAGTGTCGGCAATCGCGTTAGCATTTTCAAAACAAGCATTAGTATACGCGGTATGCGCCGTTGTAATACCAAGCTCTAAAAATGCGTGGCACACACTAGTAGTGCCGGTACGCGGTAAACCTATTATAAATATTTTGCTCATTAACTTTTCTTTAATTAGCCACGTGTCACTAGCAATACAAAGGCGCTAACAATAATCACCAAAAATGTAGTAATGGTACCAATTTGGCGATATTTCAGGCTTTTTTCTACTATGCCTAAATTTTGAAACACACGCCCTATTAATAACGCACCACCTAATATATGACAGTAATGGCTAGCAAGCCCTTGGTATTCTGCTAAAAAAAGCAAAATTAAAGCAATTGGCACGTACTCCATAAAGTTAGCGTGGGCACGCACAGCACGTTGTAGCGTTGCGTTACCATTATCACCAAGTGATATCTGCTCCGCACGGCGCACTTTTATTACGTTAAAGCTCAAATAAATGTAAAAGAATGCAAGTAATGCAGCATAAGTTGAAATGATCACGGCGTTTTCCTGTTATTTTTATCGCATAAGCATGCGCTTTATTATTGTGGGCGTGATAATAACATATAAATTTGAGCAGCATTATCAGAAGTTTAATAAATGCCTATGCTAAGCTAAGGGTATTAAGTAAGTAGAAAATCACATAAGGATTTTATGTTTGTACCTCGCAAAGTAGCCGACAGTTACCGTGAAATGATTAACAGTATTGGCTTTTACCCTTCTATGCTTTCAGTGGGCTTTTTAGTATTTGCCATTATAACTATGTCGGTTGAATATTTAGCCCCTATTGAGCAGCTGAAATCGTTTATATCGGTTGTACTTGTTGATAGCGCCGAAAACGCGCGTACTATTTTAAGCACTTTAGCGGGGAGTATTATTTCGCTTACCGTGTTTAGTTTTTCGATGGTAATGGTGGTTTTAAATTCGGCCAGTGCGAGTTTATCGCCCCGCGTAGTCCCTGGGCTTATTACGCGTAAATCACACCAAATGGTTTTGGGATTTTATTTAGGCAGCATAATTTACTCAATTATTATGCTTATAAATATTAATAAACTTGAAGGTGGCAGTACGGCTATTCCTTCAATTGGTGTATTGTTTGCACTTGTTTTTGGCTTGATTTCATTAGGTCTGTTTGTATTTTTTATTCATTCAATCTCTCGTGCCATTCAGGTTGATAACGTATTAAATGGCTTGTTTAGCCAAACTAAAAACGAAATTAAAACAATAATACAAAGACAACAAGAGAACCCAGTTGAAGACTTTCCAGACTTTAGCAAGTGGCATTCGGTAAGCAGTAAAACGGAGGGATATTATAAAGGCGTACATACCGATAAGCTGTGTGCCATTTTGGCAGAGCAAGATATAAAGGTGTATATCTCTGTTAACCAAGGCTATTTTACAGTTAAAGGTTACCCGTTTTTAAAATGTAATAAAGATATAGCAAACGATGAAGAGCTGATAAATAAAATTCTCGACTGCTTTATTTTTTATATAGAAGAGTACATTAGCGATCATTACCGTTATGGGTTAACGCAAATATCAGAAATTGCAGTTAAGGCAATGAGCCCGGGTATCAACGATCCAGGTACTGCGGTTAAATCAATTGATATGCTGAGTATTTTACTTATTCAACGGCTGTCAATTAACGATATTAACTACTCGTTTAAGCACAGTGATAATGCCCCATTGTTATACCTTCATGAAACAAGCTTTGATGAGTTATTACACGACAACTTTACACCGCTGCGTAATTACGCCAAAGGCGATGCATACGTAATGACAAACGTGCTTGAGGCATTTAAAAATATTTTGTTTGTTGCCCATAAAGATACCGATGCGCGAAACAGTTTATTTAATTATTTAAATGCGATTGTTGATGACATAAATGAACATGTAACTAATGAATACGACAGACGCGAAGTCACTAATATGCTTAACTCAATAGCGCGTATAAGCCAAGAGCAAGGTGAGAAGTTGGTAGCACGTTTTGAGCACCACTAGGGCGTGTTGAATTATTTGGATTGAAATTTGTTCAATCTAGGGGCGATCAAATCGCGGCGCGAGGTTTGTAACCTAGTGGGCTAAGTAAAAACCGAGCAACATAGAGTTAATCGTCCCTAGGAAGAACCTATATTTTAATCTATGTAGTACACAGCATAGCTTGACGCTGTTACTTTAATCTCTCCAGCATGGTAGGCATCAGGTACATAGTTACTTGGTGCGCTATCAGCCATCATTACTTTTTCTGCACGCATGTACGGCTGCGACTGCACATTGAGTGGACTTAGTGACGCGCTATATAATCCTTTTAAATCAACGCCATAATCTTCACTAAACTCTTTTGCTGCATCCCGTGCGTCTTTAATTGCTAACTTTTGCGCTTTTTTATGCAGCTCGTTGTAGTTACTTGCTAAAAATTGCGTTTGATTAATTTCGTTAATACCGTTGTTAACTAAGCTTTGTAGTAACTCAGGGTATTTATTTATATCGCTAAGCTTTACAGTTAATGTACGAGAAACCTTAAAGCCTTTAAATTCTTGATTACCGGTAGTGCGGTTGTATTGGCTATCACGGTTTATTGAAATTTGCCCTGCGTTTATATCTCCCTCTTTAACACCAATTTCTTTAACGAGCTTAATTGCTTTAGCGATGGTTAAGTCGGTTTTATTTTTAGCTGCAATTAAGTCTTTATCAACTTCGGTAATACCTACGCTAAGCTGTACGTAATCTGGCATTGTGGTAAGAGTAGCTTCGCCTTTAACATAAATATGAGGAGCATCGGGAGTCGCTGCCGCAAGTGCATCAAAACTAAGTACGTTTAAAGCCAGTGCACTACCTAAAACAAGAGTCAGTGTTTTCATTAAGTCGATCCTTTAATTTTGTAAATGCTATTAAAGACCTTACGTGGTTAATTAAATATGAACAAGCACAAAAAAACAGGCAATTGCCTGTTTTTTGTTAAGCGTTGTAACTGTGCCTTCAACGTTATTTATTTTTAATTACGTATAAACCTAATTAAACACTACAACGTTTATAGTTACGGTATTTTGGTAACCAGTAATTTTTGTCGATTGCTGCCCATAACGCATCATCCGTAATCTCAAGAGCAACGCCCTCTTCGATTGCTTTTTTAGCAATGGCAAATGCAATACGCTTACTTAGCGTTTCAATTTCAGTTAAGGCTGGTAATAAACTGCCTTTACCTGTGTTGGCACGCGGCGACGACTCTGCAAGCATTTCGCTAGACACACTTAACATAGCATCTGTAATGCGTGTTGCTTTAGCTGCAATAACCCCTAAACCAATACCAGGAAAAATATAGCTATTGTTACATTGTGGGATTGGGAAAATTTCACCGTTGTGTTCAACCGGATCAAACGGGCTACCTGTTGCAACAAGCGCTTTACCGTCAGTCCACTTAATCACATCAGCAGGATGCGCTTCTACCTGCTTAGATGGATTACTTAATGGGAAAATAATTGGCTGTTCACAACCGGCGTGCATTGCACGAATAGCTTGCTCAGTAAACAAACCAGGTTGGCCTGAAACACCAATTAAAATGTCTGGTTGTGCACAGTGCATAACATCAAGAAGTGATGCGTATTCACCGCTGTAAGTCCAATCACTTAACGAGCCTTGCGGTTGTGCAAGTGCTTGTTGGAAATCGCGTAAGCCTTCCATACCCTCTGAAAGTAGGCCAAAACGGTCAACCATAAATACTTGGCTACGCGCTTGAGCTTCTGTAATACCTTCAAAAACCATTTGGCTAATAATTTGCTCAGCAATACCACAACCAGCAGAACCTGCACCCACAAAAACTACTTTTTGTTGGCTTAGGGTTGAATTTTTAACACGACACGCAGCAAGTAAAGAACCGACCGTTACAGCCGCAGTACCTTGAATGTCATCGTTAAAGCTACAAATTTCATTGCGGTAGCGCTTAAGTAACGGCATTGCATTTGGTTGTGCAAAATCTTCAAACTGAAGTAATACATTTGGCCAGCGACGTTTAACCGCTTTAATGAATAAATCTAAAAACTCATCGTATTCGTCTTGAGCAATACGCTTATGGCGTGCACCCATGTACATAGGATCGTTTAAAAGCTTTTCGTTATTAGTACCCACATCAAGCATTACAGGCAATGTGTATGCTGGGCTTATACCACCACACGCAGTGTAAAGTGACAATTTACCAATTGGGATACCCATGCCACCAATACCCTGATCGCCTAGGCCTAAAATACGCTCGCCATCAGTTACAACAATAACTTTTACTTTACCTTTGGTAGCGTTGCGTAAAATGTCGTCAATTTGGTAACGATCTTCATACGAAATAAATAAGCCACGTGCGCTGCGATAAATGTCTGAGAATTTTTCACAAGCGTCGCCAACTGTTGGCGTGTAAATGATTGGCATCATTTCTTCAAGATGATCACGCACTAAACGGTAGTAAAGTGTTTCGTTGTTATCTTGAATCGCACGTAAGTAAATATGCTTATTAAGGTTGTCGGTAAAGCTAGAATACTGCTGATAACAACGCTCAACTTGCTCTTCTATTGTTTCAAAGCGAGGAGGAAGTAAACCAGCAAGATTGAAATTTTCGCGTTCTTTTTTACTAAAGGCGCTGCCTTTATTTAATAGCGGTGTTTCAATTAGGCCAGGGCCAGAATGATGAATATATAAGTAGTTAGGATCAGTATTAGTTGTCATATTTCCAGGCTTTAACGGAGTCTTAAGTTATGATCTGTCATTATCAGTGTTAAAGGTTTAATTGCAACGACAATTAAGCTAGTCAGACCATTGAGAGAAAATACATGCGGGCTTCACTGCCCACATGCATATTATACATAATTTAAAATTGTATAGTGGCGTTATTATCAGTTAAATCAGATAACGCAACACCTTCACGGCGCGGGTCCGCACCACCATATAAGGTATTATTTTTAACTTCAACTGCGTGTAAGCCCGAGTTTAAATCTATAATACGTACATTGTGGCCGCGTTTAGTAAGCGCAGGCGCAATGGCTTCAATGGTTGTGCCTTTTTCAAGGCTGGTGTAATCGTTACGATTTGTTGTACGCGGTAAGTTAATAGCGTCTTGTGCTGATAAATTCCAGTCAATAACACCCACAACAACTTGTGCAACGTAATCGATGATACGACTACCACCAGGTGAGCCTACAATTAAACGTAAGCTGCCATCTTTATTAAATACCATTACCGGTGACATAGAGCTACGCGGGCGTTTACCAGCCTCTACACGGTTTGCTACTAGCTTACCGTTTTTACGTGGCGATAACGAAAAGTCAGTTAGTTGGTTATTTAAAATAAAGCCATTAACCATAACCGTAGAGCCAAACGCCATTTCAATTGAACTGGTCATTGAAACGGCATTACCTTTACTATCTACAATAGAGACATGCGAAGTAGAAGGTAACTCGTATGAATCATCCATTGCATAACTTAAGTACCCTACTGGATTACCGGCTACGGCTTTTTGGTCTGTTTCGGTAATTAATTTAGCGCGTGAGGCAATGTAATCTTTGTTTAAAAGCTCTTGTGTAGGTACTTGAGTGAAATCGGGATCGCCCATGTACATATCGCGATCGGCAAATGCAATACGCGAAGCTTGGCTAAAGTAATGAATCGCCTTTTCGCCATTTGGTTTAAGTGCGCTCATATCTTTGTGCTCAAGTAGGCCAAGCATTTGTAGTACTGCTACACCGCCACTACTTGGTGGCGCCATAGAACACACATTATAAGCACGGTATTGTATACATACCGCATCACGTTCTTTACTTTTGTAATCTGCTAAATCTTCCACACTTAATTTACCAGGGGCAATTTTAGAGTGCTGTACAGCATTAACCATTTGTTTAGCGTTTTCGCCTTTGTAAAATGCATCAATGCCCTGCTTTGCAATGTCTTTGTATAAATCAGCAAGTGGTTGATTCTTTTTAACGCTACCCGCTTCGATTAATTTACCATTTGGGTAAAAGTATTCGTTAATAATCGGCATACTCAATACGCCTGGGTTTAACTGGCGTGCTAATAAGCCATGTAAACGCGGCGAAATTACAAAGCCTTGCTCTGCAAGTTCAATAGCCGGTTTAAAAAGCGCTTCCCACGGTAATGTACCGTATTGTTTATGCGCGCTTGCAAAGGCATGTAAAATACCAGGCACACCAACAGAGCGTCCGCCTACTACAGCTTCAATCCATTTAACGGCTTTACCGTGCTTATCTAAAAACAGCGTTTCGTCTGCATTTGCAGGTGCTGTTTCGCGGCCATCAAAACTAGTCAGCTTATTGTTTGCTTTGTTGTAGTACATCATAAATGTACCACCGCCAATACCTGACGATTGCGGCTCAACTAAAGTAAGCACTAGTTGAGTAGCAATGGCAGCATCTACGGCACTGCCGCCTTGGGCTAAAATTTGTTGACCGGCTCTTGAGGCATATGGATTTGCCGCAGCAACCATGTATTTATCACCTTGCACCACTTTTTTATGGATTAATCCGGTAGCGGCTTCAGGTTCGCGAGTTTCAATTTGAGTTGCTTGCTGTGCAAATGAAGGCAGTGATACTGCGCACAGTCCAATGGCAAATAATGAGTTAAGTTTAAAATGCATAAAAATACTAAAAACACTTAATTACGTAGTTGTATTTGGCATCTTAAAGTTAAACGGGCACAATATGCAAAAATTTTGACTAAAAAAATATAATAAAATGCTTAATTTACCTATTCAACCACGTTATATATTACCGCCTATTATTCTGCTGCTATTTAGTACCATTTTTGCTGCATTTGATTTAAATAATTTACTTGAATTTAACCGAAGCCTAATTGACGAAGGCGAACTGTGGCGAATCTTTTCTAGCCAATTTGTTCATGCTAATTGGGCTCATTTGGGATTAAATGCCAGTGGTGTTTTATTAATATGGCTTTTACATGGCGAATACACATCCCCTACTCGCTACGCTTTTAATACAACTGCGCTAGCGCTGTGGTGTGGGCTCGGTGTTTATTGGTTTTGCCCAAACATACATATTTACACCGGATTAAGTGCTCTACTGCATGGTGTAATTATTTGGGGCGCAGTTAAAGATATAACCGTAGGGCTTAAGTCGGGTTATTTATTATTTGTAGGCGTATGGATTAAAATAGCGTTTGAGCAATTTAGCGGCCCTAATGCTGATATAGGAAAGCTTATTAACTCCACTGTGGCTATTGACGCACATTTAATTGGTGTAATTGGCGGGACTCTGCTTGCCATACCACTGGTTATAGAACTCTTTAATAAGAACTTTAAAAAGAACTTTAAAAATAAAAAATAAAGTTAGATTTTGTTCAATCCAATAAAAACGCCGCATTGGTTAACTAAACCAATGCGGCATTTTTGTTTTTATACTTTAAGGATTAAAGATTAAAGCGTTTCTTTAAATAACTTATGAATACGTCGGTATTCGTCTAACCAGCTTGAAGGCTGTACAAAACCATGTGGTTCAACAGGGAATATAGCTGTTTCAAAGTTTTGCTTTTCAAGCTCTATTAAGCGCTGTACTAAACGCACTGAGTCTTGAAAAAACACGTTATCGTCAACCATGGGTGCATTAATGAGTAAACGTTTGTTTAAACCCTCAGCGTAATAAATTGGTGAGCTGCGCTCATATGCAATCGGGTCAACATCAGGATGGTTTAATATATTAGCCGTGTAACCTGTGTTGTAATGTGCCCAGTCGGTAACAGGTCGTAGTGCCGCACCCGATTGAAATAACTCAGGCGCGGTAAACAATGCCATAAAGGTCATAAAGCCGCCATATGAGCCGCCATAAGTGCCGACTGCTTTGGTATCAACATTGGCATTTTGCGCCATCCATTTAACGCCATCGGCTAAATCTTGTGTTTCAGGTGTGCCCATTTGACGATAAATCGCGGTGCGCCAATCACGGCCGTAACCTTTAGATGCGCGGTAATCCATATCCATTACTATGTAACCTTCATCAGCGAGCAATGAATGGAACATAAATTCACGAAAATAAACCGAAAACCCCATATGTGAGTTTTGTAAGTAACCCGCGCCGTGATTAAAAATAACCGCTTTGCGGTTTTTACCTACTTCACCTTCTACGTAATCAGCTGGGTAGTACACTTTTGCGTATATCGGTTGATCTGTATGGCTCGATGGCACAGCAACAATTTTAGGGGCTGTTAGCTTTTTAGCTAAAAACTCATCCGACACAGTATGCGTTAAGCGCGTGGCTTTTGTATTTGCTTTAGCGTCAGCTACGTAAAGCTCATTAGGCATGGTAATTGTAGAGTGCTTAAGGAGTAACTTAGTTTCATCTGGGCTTAACGTGTAATCAGTCATGCCATTTAAGTCAGTAACTTGCTCGCTATTACCTGTTTGCGGGTTAACACGGTAAATTTCGTACAGGCCTGGGTGCTCAACATTCGCTTTGTAATAAATTGCGCTGTCATCGCTGGCAAGCGTTAAGTTAGAAACCTCAAATTGGCCTTGTGTTAGCGCGGTTGCTTTGCCGTTAATTGGTTTTTTATAAAGCTGGCTATAACCCGACTCTTCCGATAGGTAATAAAGCGTGTTCGAGTTATGTAACCAGCCAAAGTCGTTAAACGCATAAGCAA
The DNA here is from genome assembly GCF_000238895.1 of Pseudoalteromonas sp. BSi20429. Classification (NCBI taxonomy): domain Bacteria; kingdom Pseudomonadati; phylum Pseudomonadota; class Gammaproteobacteria; order Alteromonadales; family Pseudoalteromonadaceae; genus Pseudoalteromonas; species Pseudoalteromonas sp. BSi20429. Next base: position 21,565 of record NZ_BADV01000100.1, read on the forward strand.
TCCATGCATCGTCATGTAGGCGATGTTGCGACACAAGTTTGTTGTTTTTAAAATCAACGTTCGCAAGCCAGCGGTCTTTGTTGTCCCATGCTTCGAGCATGACAGCTACTTGAGAGCCGTCATCGTTCCATACTATTGGGCTTTGCTCAAAACCCCAGTCCATAATAAGGTTAATGCCACGAGGCGCCTTTTTAGACTTATATGTTTTACCTTTCCGTGCATAATTTTCTTTTTTAACTGCGGCTAAAACATCTTCATCAAAGCCCGGTAAGGTATTAAAGCTAAGTGATGTTTGCTCTTTGTTAGTTAAATTGATGTACACAAGCTTTGAGGTTTCTTCTTTAGCATCGGCTACACGGCGGCGTGCTTTTTTAGGTTCAATGGTTGCATCATTAGTGATGTAATTTGGCATAATATCGCCATCACCGCGCCAATCTGTTTGCTTTTGTACAACGACTAACAGCGCATCACCATTTGGCGAAAGCTGTGCTTCTGCAACTTTATTACCATCACCTAAGTAGTAAGCCGTGTTAGCAATTGAATTGTTTTGTTCATTAATTTGCTCATTACGTGCTTGCTTATCTTTTTTATTTTTTTGTTGAATCGCCACAAACTTAATCAATTTATGCTGCTCTTTAGCAATATACGTGCTTGGCTCTTCAATCCCTTTTGGCTCATCAGCAAGTTTTAAGTTAGCAAGCTCGCTCGTTAAGCCTGTTTTTAAATCAACTTTAAAAAACACATTGCCTTGGCGGTAAACTAAATCGCCATTATTTAAAAATTGTGGTTTAGATTCGCTTGCTGATGTCGCTGTAATTTGTTTAAGTTCACCGGTTTTTAGGTTTTTAACAAACACATTGCCTTTAAAGGTGTAGGCCGCCATTGTTTTATTTTTTGAATAAACAGCTTTATTTGAACCCACAGTATGAAGTTTATTAAGTGCTATCTGCTCTGCTGTTTGGCTAGTAACCGATTGGCTAAATAAATCGCGTAGTGTATTACCTTGCTCTTTTTGAGCATAAATAATAGTAGCCGAATCGCTAGCCCAATAAGCGCTCTCTGGCTGATTGCCCATCCAATCAGGATCGGCCATTGCTTGTTCTAGCGTTATTTTTTGTGAGCCGATATCTGCTGGCGTGTTTACAACCGCAGCAACCGATGTTGCTGGTAAAGCACTTTGCTGTGTTGATGAGGTGTTAGCGGTCGCGCTACAACCTGCAAGCATGACACTTGAGGCAACAGCTAAGGCCACTAACGTTTTAGATGAAGAAAAATTAAAAATCATAGTGCTTCTATACGGTTATTATAATTAAGCCGTATTTAAGCAGAAGCACTCAAGTTATTGCAATTTTTTAAGATAAATAGCCATTAAACAGGGTAAAGCTCAGTTTACTAGCGGATCCCCTGTTAATAGGCGTTATTCAACGATTAAATCAAGCCACACCAGTCGATGATCGCTCGATGCGTTTCTGTCTTTAATTAACCGATATTCATTGCTCGTTTTAGTTGGCCAAAACACACCACCGTCTTTAATTTTTAAGCCGTAGTTTGACGGTAGTACGTAATCAACACGCGCTTGCCAATTAGCACTGTAATTTTGTGCATAAGGCACATCATACTGCTCTTTAGCACCCTCACTTTTTGGAACAAAGTAAGCGTTTATCAATGGATTTTTAAGCAGTTGATCGGTGGTATTTGTGCGGGCTTTATCGCCCTCTGGTGCGGCATTTAAATCGCCTAAAATAACAAACCGAGAGTAAGTTTTTAAACCACCCTTTTCGCCTTTATCATCGTAAATATACTTAGCGTTTGAAACGTAATCGGCAATTAACCTTACTTCATCGTGGTTACGTTTGCCGTTTCTATCCTCTTCACCGTCAAATACAGGGGGTGTTGGGTGAGATGCAATAACATGAATGGTTTTATCATTTACGTTAATAGGTAAATCCCAAAACGATTTAGAGCTAAGTCTAAGTGCTTGCCATTCTTGTACGTTATACCAGTTTTCGCCTGTTTTAGGCATTACGGGCATTTGTGCATTTGGCATGTCTTTATATTTAAAGGTTTGAAGGGTTCTTACTTTATCAAAATCGATTGGGTATTTTGACAAAATAGCCATACCGTAATGCCCTTCAAAAAAACCAAAACCTTGTGCATCGCCCATCACGCCATTTTTCTTGCCATCGTTATCTAAATCAAACTCAGTGGCTAGGCCTGTATTTACAGGGGCAATATAAGAGTAAGGGTAATTAATAGCGGCTTGTTTTTGCTGACCTACATTTAAATAATGTTGATTAAAGTATTCAACCCCCTGCTCTTTTGGGATGTAATCAAATTCGTTAAGTAAAATAATGTCAGGGCGAACACGTTGAATAATTTCCGCTATATTCTTAATTTGCTGGTGGTTTGCTTTAAGTGCATTAACTAAAGCATCACTTTTAACTTGCTCACCTTTAGGTGTGTGATTAGTTGCATCCATACTTACATTAAAAGTAGCAACACGAAGAGAGTCTGATGCAAATGCACTGTTACTAAAAAAAGGACTAAAAGAAGCGGCAACAAGTAGTGCGCTATAAATTGCTTTAAGTTTCATTAAATAATTTCACTGTAAAATTTTAGACTCAATCATTATTTCACAATCTAGGTAACCTTGCGCCTTTTTTAAATGCAAAAAAATGCCGAGCAAGCTCGGCATTTAATAAAACGGTTAGCCATTTAATGAAGGATTAAATTTGCCGCCGCTTTTAAAATACCAGGGTAGTCTTGCTCAGGTAAATATTCAGTAAGCTCACCTAATTTATCTGCTAGGTCGTTCATGCTAGTGGCCGATACGTTTATATGGCCCATTTTACGACCTGGCTTTGCAGTTTTACCGTACCAATGGCTAGTCACATCTGCGTATTTTAGTACGTCAGCTGGAATATTAGGTTGCCCTAGTACGTTTATCATCGCGGTAATGTGTTTAAGCTCTGTATTGCCAAGCGGTAAACTTGCAACAGCACGCATGTGGTTTTCAAACTGTGAGCAATGGCAGCCTTGTTGCGTCCAGTGGCCTGAGTTATGTACACGCGGTGCGATTTCGTTAACGAGTAACGTGCCTTGTACATCAAAAAACTCAATTGCTAATACGCCAACGTAGTTAAGCTCGTTTGCTATTTTTGTAAATGCATCGTTTGCTTGCGCTTCAACGTTGTGATTATTTTTACCGGCAATAGAAAGCGTTAATACACCATTTGTGTGCTCATTTTCTGTTAGCGGATAAATAGCAACATTACCGTGTTTATCGCGCGCACCAATAATAGATACTTCACGATCAAACGGGATCATTTTTTCAGCAATAATTGTATGTGGCGCAAGCTCAGTGCCCGATGCAATAAAATCAGACATTTGTGACCAAATTTCGTCTATTTGACTATCCGATTTTAAACGCCATTGGCCTTTTCCGTCGTAACCTGCTTGGCATGTTTTAATAACAAGTGGCTTGCCTAGGGTTTTAACTGCGTGTTCTAGATGCGCTTTTTCAGTAATTAATTGATACGGCGCACAAGTTACGTTTGTTTTATCAAGCAATGCTTTTTCAAGCGAGCGATCGCCACCGGTTTTAATAGCGGCTTTCCCAGGGTAGAACTTATTGCTGTTACAGCAAAGTGTTAGTACGTCATCAGGAATGTGCTCAAACTCTGCAGTAATTGCATCAGCGTTTAATATTGCTTGCTCAAGTGACGTGCTATAAACCTCACCAGTTAGCGGATGCTTAATTTGCTTGCTGCCTACATCGTATGCAACCACATTTAAATTAAGCGGCGCGCCTGCAAGACTCATCATACGTGCAAGTTGCCCTGCACCTAATATTAAAATATTCATTATTACTCTGCAGGGTTTGGATTAGCTAATATAGTGTCGGTTTGAGCTTTACGAAATGCTTCAATTTTTGCAAAAATTTCTGGATTTTGACACCCTAAAATTTGTGCGGCTAGTAAACCTGCGTTTGCTGCGCCCGGCTCACCAATTGCAAGTGTGCCCACTGCAACGCCTTTAGGCATTTGGCAAATAGATAAAAGTGAATCAACACCATTTAATGCTTTTGATTTTACAGGCACGCCCAGTACAGGAAGCGATGTAAAAGCAGCAGCCATACCTGGTAAATGAGCCGCGCCGCCAGCGCCAGCAATAATAACTTTAATACCGCGTTCTGCGGCTGAACTTGCGTAATCAGCAAGTAATTGAGGAGTGCGGTGTGCAGACACGACTTTAGTTTCGTACTTAATGCCAAAATGCTCAAGCATAAGTGCTGCATGTTCCATGGTTGGCCAATCTGATTTAGAACCCATAATAATGCCAACAGTCATAAATACTCCTCAGTAATGTATTTTTAAAATAGCGGACTTATGTCCTGTTTAAGCCGGGTATTATACCCAAAGCCATATTAATTGCGACTAATACAAAGCCACAAAAACAAAAAAAGCCATGTTTAAACATGGCTTTTTAGGGTTAACGGGTAAATAGCTAATTAAGCTTCTTTACTCGCTAGGTATTCTGCGTAGTTGCCTCTAAAGTCAATGATTTTACCATCTTTAACTTCCCAAATCCGGGTAGCTACCGATGATACAAATTGACGATCGTGCGATACAAACATTAATGTACCTTCGTAGGCTTCAAGTGCTAAGTTAAGCGCTTCAATAGATTCCATATCCATGTGGTTGGTTGGCTCATCCATTAGCAATATGTTTGGTTTATGCATCATAATTTTACCAAACAGCATGCGGCCTTGCTCACCACCTGAAATTACTTTAACTGACTTCTTAATATCGTTTTGAGAGAACAGCATACGGCCTAAGAAGCTACGAACCACTTGCTCGTCGTCGCCTTCTTGTTGCCATTGCTCCATCCACTGAAACAAGTTCATGTCGGTTGCAAACTCATCTGCGTGATCTTGCGCGTAGTAACCAATATTTGCATTTTCTGAGAACTTAAACTCACCGGCTTTAGGAGCTAAGCGTCCAGCTAATGTATTAAGTAATGTTGTTTTACCAACACCATTTTCACCAATAATAGCAATACGTTCGCCAACTTCTACTAAACCTTCAAGCCCAGAAAACAACGTGTTGTCATCAAAACCTTGCGTTAAGTTATTCATTTCAAGCGCGTTTCTGAATAACTGCTTTTCTTGGTCGAAACGAATAAACGGCGTTTGGCGTGAAGACGCTTTAACTTCGTCTAACTGAATTTTGTCGATACGTTTAGCGCGCGATGTTGCTTGCTTAGCTTTAGATGCGTTAGCAGAGAAACGTGATACAAACTGTTGAAGTTCAGCAATTTGGTTTTTCTTTTTCGCGTTTTCGCTAAGTAGTTGCTCACGTGCTTGCGTTGCTGCAAACATGTATTCGTCGTAGTTACCTGAGTAAATACGTAGCTCACCGTAGTCAATGTCGGCCATGTGAGTACACACAGAGTTTAAAAAGTGACGGTCATGCGAGATGATTATCATGGTACAGTCGCGTTGGTTTAACACGTCTTCTAACCACTTGATGGTGTAAATATCCAAGTTATTAGTAGGCTCATCAAGTAGCATTATATCTGGGTCTGAAAACAACACCTGTGCAAGTAGTACGCGCAGCTTAAAACCAGGTGCAATTTCTGACATTGGGCCAAAGTGTTGGTCTGTGCCAATACCTACGCCTAATAGAAGCTCGCCTGCTTTAGATTCAGCAGAGTAACCATCCATTTCAGCAAACTCAGTTTCAAGATCGGCTACTTTCATACCGTCGTCTTCACTCATTTCTGGTAAAGAGTAAATACGGTCGCGTTCTTGTTTTATTTTCCACAGCTCTTTGTGACCCATGATCACAGTATCAATTACTGAGTATTCTTCGTAGGCAAACTGGTCTTGGTTTAGTTTAGCAACACGTTCATTTGGATCAGTACTTACATTACCTGAAGACGCTTCGAGCTCACCACTTAGAATCTTCATAAATGTTGATTTACCACAACCATTTGCACCGATTAAACCGTAACGGTTTCCGTCGCCAAATTTTGCTGAGATATTTTCAAATAATGGTTTAGCACCAAATTGCATGGTGACATTAGCTGTACTAATAATAGCGCTACCCTCCAATGGAGTAATGATGTATTTAAATTGCGCGCAGTTTAAACCAAAATGGCCTGTTTTTCTATGAAAGTTTAAAGGCAAACCTCGTAGTTTAAGGCAATTATTATCACTGAGCTACTCGTAATTATAATAACAAATTAGATTTAGTGTTTTTGTAAATTGTTATTCAACTTAGATAAATTAAAATTCATAAATACATTCATAATAAACCGATATGAGCGTTTAGAATTTGGTATATATATTAGGGTCTGTTGATCTTTTAAGGTTGAATTTTCAGCAGTCTGTTTGGTATTAAGGCAAGGCAGAGTCTATGTAGTGTGGTTATTCCCCATAAATGGGCGATAACGTAGCATTAATGCCAAACAGGCGCTGCCCAAAGGGGTCTTCCTAGGGGCTATTTACTCTTTGTTGCTCGGTTTTTACTTAGCCCACTAGGTTACAAACCTCGTGCCGCGATTAAATAGCCCCTAGTTTGAACGAATTTTAATCCGCAAAGATCAACAGACCCTAGAGTAAAAACACTTTTAACGTGTTTGTGTGTTTACTTAACTCATTTTTGTACAACCTATAACAATAAAAAGTTATATTTATGAAAATAAAGCACTTTTAGAGCTTTTGCACTAGTCGCTATTTTTTAATCAAGATGAAATTAATTCAAATTAGAATTTTAACACACCACTTATTACCAATCCTTTTTACCTAAAAAACAACTAAAAAAACAAACCTCAGCAACACCTGAAAAACAAAATTAACCTCGAGTGAATGTCAATTAAGTTTGCCGTCCAATTTTGTTGATTTTTTTTCACTTTTGAGCCGTTTATTGCTTTGTTAATCTTCGAACCTGAATTTTTACCTACGTAAAAACACTGAAATTTACACAGGGCAACACACAAGATGAGCAAAAAATTAGCGACACTGATTAGCGCAAGTATTGTATTCGCACCCGCTGTTTCGGCAGTAGAGTTATACAAAGATGACAAAAACACTGTTGAAGTAGGTGGATATCTTGATGTGCGTGTAATTAATACACAAAACGAAACCGAAGTTGTTAACGGTACCTCGCGTATTAACTTTGGATTTACCCGAAAGCTTAAGAAAGACTGGACTGCCCTCGCACTCGTAGAATGGGGTGTAAACCCTGTTGGCAGCAGCGATATTATTTATAACAATCGTTTTGAGTCTATTCAGGATGAGTTTTTGTATAACCGTTTAGGTTACGCAGGCCTTTCACACGAAAAGTACGGCCAACTTACCATTGGTAAACAATGGGGTGCGTGGTACGACGTGGTTTATGGCACAAATAATAGCTTTGTATGGGATGGTAATGCAGCTGGTGTTTATACCTATAATAAAGACGATGGCGCTGTGAATGGCACTGGCCGTGGAGATAAGTTAGTGCAGTACCGCAATAGCTATAACGATTTTAGTTTTGCAGTACAAGCGCAGCTTAAAAACAGCGAGTTTTATACCTGTGACGTAACCGACATTTCAGAAGAAGAATGCGAAACGCTTTGGAACTCTGGTGATAGTGCTGCCCAAGAAGTTGAATTTAATTTCACATTTGGTGCGTCTGTAACTTATACCCCAACTGACATGCTAACACTTACAGCGGGTATTAACCGTGGCGAGTTTGATTTAACGTTTGGCGATGGTTCTACTCGCAATGTTGAAGATTTAATTTACGGTGCAGGCATTATGTGGGGCAATATTGATAAGCCCGGCCTATACGTTGCTGCCAACGTAAATAAAAACAAAAACCACGACACCGATAATATTGGTCGCTTAATTGATGACGCAATAGGTATAGAAACATTTGCATCTTACCGCTTTGATAACGATTTTCGCCCTTTTATTGCCTACAACGTGTTTGATGCCGGCGATGATTACGTAATTCAGCCAAACTTTAACGCCGATCCAGACGATGTATTTAAGCGTCAGTTTGCTGTTATTGGCCTTCACTACTTAATTGACGAAGACACTATTGCCTACGTAGAAGCGCGTAAAGACTTTAGCGACTTTGAAAGTGATAACGACGATCAACGAGCACAAATGGAGCAGTCGGAAGATGACGGTATAGCATTTGGTTTTAGATATAAGTTCTAAATATAAGCTCTAAATATAAGTTAAAAAACGAATACAACTTCCCTAAGCACAACCCTTTTAGCCCTTTTAACTTTTTTAACTGGGCTTTTTTTATTCCGCCATACTTTTTTGAATACTCGATTTTGCATTTAAGGCTATTTCAACAAATGCATTAACAGCTGCATTGGTATCTGCTTTTTTAATTTGTAATAGCACCGGGATTTGCGTGAGTACGTCGCTCAGTTTTATAAAATGGCACCCTTCACTATATAATTTACGTACGCAATATGGCGCAATTGCCACACCAAGGCCAGCAGCTACTTCAGTAACTAATGTTTGCATATGCCTAGGTTGGCTAATAATGTTCGGTGAAAAATGAGCTTGTTTGCATTGCAAAATGGTTTCATCAAAAAGACCAAGTGCTTCCTCTCTATTAAAAATAATAAAAGGCTCATTTTTTAGTTTAGCTAAATCAATATTTTTATAATTTGCCAGCGCATGGTTTTGATTAACGATGGCCACCAATGAATCTACATAAATAGTATGACTTACAAATTCATCATTAATTGAATCAGGTAAAGGCCGTGAAAAACCCACATCAATTAAATCATTTTTAAACGCATGTATTTGCTCAGTTGCAGTCATTCCAAACAATGTAACGTGTACGCTTGGGTATTGCTGTTTATATTCTCGAACCAGTGCTGCCATAAAGGTTAAACATGCCGAGCTTAAGTGCGCAATATTAAGTGTACCTACCTGCCCGTTGTGGGCACGTTTAACCTGAGTTTTAGCTTTGTCAGCTAGAGCCAAAATAGCGCGTGCATCTTTTAATAGCTGCTCACCCGCTTGAGTTATTGCAACATCGCGTGAATTTCTTATAAACAGCACAACATCAAGCTCGCTTTCGAGCTGTGCAATATGCCTACTTATTGCAGGTTGCACGGTGTGTAGCTCTTTGGCCGCTTCTGAAAAACTCTGATGCTTGGCCACGCTGACAAAACTTTTTAATGTTTTAATATCCATTACGCACCTTAAATACATTATTTGCATAGATTCTATAAAATAATATCATTTTTGTTATAGGTAAAGAACTCATACCATAGCGGCATGAGTTAACAACACTAGACAGCTATGACCAAACCTGAACAAAATCAGTCATTAAGTCGATTTATTTTATTACTAATGACCACTGCAATTGCCGCAACAGCAGCAAACTTGTACTACAACCAGCCTATTTTACCGCTTATAGCGAACGAATTTAATTTAACTGATTCGCAACTAGGGAGTATTCCCGCGCTTACACAAATTGGTTACGCGTTTGCGTTATTATTTATTTCTCCTTTGGGTGACTCGATTGCTCGCAGGCATTTAATTACTATTTTGTCGTGCTTATTAGTAGTGGCTTGTAGTGCAGCAATGCTTGCACCTAACTTACCTTTATTACTTATATCGGTATTTTTAATTGGTGTAAGCGCCAATATAACCCAGCAATTAATACCCTTTGCAGCATCGCTTGTATCGAGCGAGCAAAAAGGTGCCACGTTAGGCACATTAATGATGGGCTTAACCATCGGTATTTTACTTTCAAGAACGTTAAGTGGGTTTGTAGGTGAGCAATTTGGTTGGCGAAGTGTATTTTTAATGTCGGCAGTACTCGCAGCATTATTTGGTATATTACTGCGCGTGTTTTTACCTAGCAATAAGCCACACACTAATTTGCGTTACTGGCCTCTCATTAAAAGTACGTTGGCGTTGTTTATTAAACATAAATCACTGCAGCATTTTACACTTTCGGGCGCATTTTGGTTTGCATCATTTAACGTGCTTTGGGCAACACTTGCAATTTATGTAAGTAACGAGCCATTTAACTACAACGCTCAACAAACCGGTTTATTTGGTGTAATAGCATTGGCTGGCGTAATTGGCGCTAAGTCGTCGGGTAAATGGGTCAGCAAACTGGGATCTAAAGCTCTAATTATGATTGCACTTACGCTTGCGGCAATCGGCTTTGCTATTACAGGTTTGTTTAATGGCAGTTTAGCGTCGTTAGTTATTGGCATTATTTTAATCGACTTCGCCATATTTAGTGCACAAGTGGCTAACCAAGTGCGTGTTTTTAGTATTGACCCCACTGCGCAAAGTCGCATAAATGGAATTTACATGCTGGGTTATTACATTGGAGGCGCTGTTGGCTCAATGGTTGGTGTTAAAGCATTTGCACTTTATCAATGGCCTGGCGTTGTTGCTGTAAGCATTATATTTATTTTGCTAAGTGGCATTTTTAATTCATTTGCTAAAAAGTAATCGCTTAAAACTTAAGGAGTAAAAATGGGTACGTTAAAAACAGCGGGTAGCTTTACATTACTGTGTATCGCCAGCTTAACTATTATGGTGGGAACCCTACTTGCGCCAGGTTTAGTAAGTATTTCACAAGGATTAGGTATAACCGATAACACCGTACTTTTAATTACGTTGCCATCGTTAGGCGCTGTGGTTTTTGCGCCGCTAGCAGGAAAATTAATAGATAAATACGGAGCTTATAAACTTTTAGTAATTGGGTTATTTTTATATGGGGTTGCAGGTGCCAGTGCTTACTTTTTAAAAGGCCCAACGCTTGTATTTGCTAATCGATTTTTACTCGGCGGTATAACTGCTTTGGTAATGGCAAGTTGTACGGTTTTAATTTCTGCTTGGTACACAGGCGAAGCACGCCTTGGCATGATTGCAAAACAAGGCATGGCGATAGAGTTAGGCGGTGTTATATTTTTATTTTTAGGCGGATTATTAGCGTCGCAATTTTGGGCGCTGCCATTTTCACTTTATTTAATAGCGTGGGTATTTTTGGCCATGCTTTTATTGTTTGTGCCAAGTAAAAACTCACTGGCTAGTAATAGCGATGAAGTGTCAGAACATCTACACCACAAAGCTAATAATGGTCTCTCGTTAAAAAGCGTTTATGTAATTTCAACACTCGCGATGACCATATTTTTTACGTCTACTGTGTTACTACCCATTACAATGAACGAAGAAAACTTTAACGAATCACAAATAGGCCAACTACTCGCATTTATATCTTTAGTGGCTGTAGTTACCTCAGGCTTTATGCCTAAAATAACAAAGAAGCTTGGTGAGCCCAAGGTTTTGGCATTTGCCTTTTTAGCGTTTAGTTTATCGTATATTTGTTTTACACAAGTAAGCACCCTACTTTTAATTTTAGGCGCAATATTAATAGGTATAGGATTTGGTTTTAGTATCCCGCTTTTAAACCATATGACGGTAGAGCTCAGTGATGTGAAAGTACGCGGCCGTAATTTATCGTACTTTACGATGGCTGTATTTTCGGGTCAGTTTTTTACCTCATTTATGCAGTACATACCTGGTGGTGAAAAAAACGTATTTATAATTTGTAGCGTTTCAGCATTTATAATTGCACTGGTATTGTTTTTTAAACCGATCAAAGCAAAGTAGTCGTAACTTAAAAAAGAGCATTTTTATAAATGCTCTTTTTTATCTAAACCTCCCGCTTTATTATTTGCACTACCTCACTGATTATTTTTTTTAATTTGACTCTATTGCTAAGTCTAGCGTTATAATAACATTTAGTATGATGTGTTCTTTTACTATAAAGCCACCAGCTAATTTATATTAACTGCATTAAGAGTGTAAAAAGATGGTGAAATTATATTGAAATTGCAAAGTACTTACACTGCTTATTGCTGATCACAAAGGCGTAAGGCTGATTAAAAGCAGTAACAAATAGATGTGTATATGCTCATAGGTACGTACTGCATTCTAACTCAATAGCTATACACTGTATATAAACACAGTGCGTATATTTCCTGTGCAAATATAAATTAAACCAACTTTCCTTTGTAAGTCGTTAATAATATTAAACTAAGTAAAGTGCTATAAAGCTGATTGAGCATTCTAAATACACAAAATAGCGTTAACTGTATATGCATACAGCTAACACTTAAACCTATCTAACCTACTTTTTAATAAACGCACTATAACCAGCTAATGCCTTTGATACACTAAGTGGTGGATTATCTGAATGCTCAGCACCTTCGTTTATAGCGCTTTGCCACGCAAGGTTATTATTAGGGTTTGCTTTTAAAGCAGACTCTAAATTATTAAACGCTTTTAACATTAACGGATGCTCTGCCCCACCCACCGAAAGATATAAATAAGTAGGCGCCTTAACTTTGTTAGCTTGAGTAGTTAAAAACGCTTCTACATTATTAACCACAGTCATGTCGTCATACCAAGCCGCTGGGCTAAATGCAAAGTAGCCATTAAACAGTTCAGGCCTTGTATGCAGTGTATAAAGTACAAAGCTGCCACCGGCCGAAAAACCACTTAATACACGGTTATTACTAAGCTTATATTTTGCCGATAAATACGGGAATAACTCAGTTTCAATAAACGCTAAAAACTTGTCGGCTTCACCATTAGGCTCTATAAGTGTTTCGCCCTCTGGGCGCGCTTGTGTATTTACATCTTGGCGAGCATAAGGAGGCACTAAATCGCGATTACGTGTATCTGTAAAAAACAAATTAGGAATAGACACCAATATAGCCTTATCCCCTTTTTCGCTCTTAGCTTGTTTTGTAAGTGCTTTGTCCCATGTATCTAAATTAAAGTTACCATCGGTTTTAATAATTAACGGATACGCTTTTTTAGGATTGTAATTAGCGGGTAATCTTATAAACACTTTGCGCGACTCGTTAAGCACGCTTGAGTTAATTGTTACGTCTGTATAGGCCGATACATAATGGTTGTAATAGCGTATGGCTAAAATACCGATAGCAAAAATGATTACGGCTAAACTTAAATTAATAAAATAGTGTTTTGTTATTTTTATTGCCATGCGGCATTCCTTTAAATGTTTAGGAGTTATTTAATCGAGCTTAACCCATTGTTTTATTTCAAGCGCGGTCATAATAAGCTCAACCGAAAACGCGGCTAAAATCATACCCATCACACGCGTTAAAATAGACGCGCCACCAGTACCAATAAGCTTAATTATTTTACCCGAAAGCAGCAACAGTATTAAAGTAATACCCAACACACCAATTGTAATAAGCGCTGTGCCTATTTGAGTAGTAATTGGGTGTATGTGGTTGTCGGTAAGTAGTATCACCGCCAAAATAGCGCCAGGGGTCGCAGTTGCTGGTATAGCTAGCGGAAACACCGCAATATCGTGATCGGGGTCTTGTTTAGCTTTGTTAGAATCGTTTCCAAATATCATTTGCAGGCCAAACAAAAACAATATAATTCCGCCCCCTAACTGAAACGACACCAACCTAATTCCCATCGCATTAAGTATTAGCTGCCCAATTAAAATAGAACCCAATAGTACGCAACCAGCATAAAGGACCGTTTTAAAGGCTGTTTTACGACGTTGTTGATCTGTTAAATGAGAAGTAAGCGCAGCAAACAGCGCCATAGTGCCTATTGGGTCAATGGTAGCCCAAATAACAAGCGCATCTTGAGATAGTTTTTCTAGCATATAAAATCCTTGTTAAGCGTAAATATTTAATAAAACACGGGTAACAAATTCATTTGCTTACGCTTAACTATAATAGAAAGCCGTTATTTTTTGTATTTTATTTGCACTTGGAGATGTTGACCTTTCAGGATTGAAAAAAGATAAGCACTTATAATTGTAGTATTGAGTTAAAGTGATTTATGCCAAATAGAATTTTCTCTTAAGCTAAAACCTAACTTAATAAGTAAATTATGGGAACGTGCATTGTGTGCACTCACCTCAGCCGATAAATGTTTAAGCGGAATATCCTTAAGTAGCGCTTCAATAAAACCGGTGACTACTTCAAACATTACGCCTTTATCCCAAAAGTCGGGGTGCAGCTCAAATCCTATAAACGCACTACTTTTACACGGTGTTAAATTATAAAGCCCACAAGTACCCATTAACTCCCCAGATGTATTATGTTCAATTGCAACTCTAATCACTTCGCCTTCGTAGTAGGCACTAATATCATCTTGTATTAATTGCTTGATTTGTGTTTTGCTGAGCGGTGTTTCGTAGTCGTTAAATTCTGACACATGCGGGTGGTTTAAAATATTAAATAAACACGCAGCGTGTTTGTGGGTAATTAAACGCAGCGTAACGCGTTCAAGCTTTGTGGTATTAAACATTTTATTTAAGTGGTTAGTTAAATTAGCTCTTTATGGGCAGGCATTATTAACTTACCATACCCCATTAACAAGCATTATCTTTAAAGCAAAAAGAGTAAGAGAACGTAATGAGTGACGATTTTCAAGTAATACAACCCACTACCACAGTATATTGCCCAAAGCGCGGCGAAGGCTGGACCTTAACAGGCATTACTAATATTAACGAGTTTACCTCAGTAATGTTTGACGGCACACGCTATACACTTCCAGCACGCGAAATAGTAGAAGAACTTCTTCCTAACCAATTAGCGCGTGAGCAAAATAGCTAACCAAATACATACACAATAAAAAGGCTGCAATTTTGCAGCCTAATATCTAATTAACTAGTTAAAATGCTTCGTCTTCACTGTAAACATTAACGTTTAACTCGTCCTCATCTTCAAATACTACAAACGAAATAGGCTTACAGCATACTTGGCAGTCTTCTATGTATTGCTCATCAATATCTGCTGCATCAAGTAATACTTCTATACTTTCTCCACAATAAGGGCAGCTTATTGATGTTTCTGTTAACTGGTTCATTTATCACCTGCTAATTTATATCTCGAATGTTGTCACTTTAATGAACAAGCCAGCATAATTCAACACCCCATTAAATAACGCTTATTTGGCTAACCCAATTAAACCATGCTACTAACTAAAAAGTGATCTAAATACCAGCTTTACGTTTATAAAACATCTTAAGCACATTAGTTTGCACCATATATAAGTTAGCCAGCTAAAACTATGCCTCTACAATGAAATAGTATTAGCATTTAGCGGGTCTAACTTTATAAGTATTTAAACTCACAATTCAGGTGGATAATTTTATGAAAAAATCACTCGCACTCGCATTAACATCTGCCGCAATATTGTTTAGCACATTTACTCATGCAGCTAAAACCGAAAAAGCCGTTTTAGCTGGAGGTTGTTTTTGGTGTATGGAAAGTGACTTTGAAAAGCTAGAAGGCGTAACCGATGTAATATCGGGCTTTACTGGCGGCAAACTTAAAAACCCGACATACAATGGTAATCATAAAGGCCATTACGAGGCCGTAGAAATTACTTACGATCCGGCCATAGTAAGCTATCAAGGTATACTTGATCATTACTGGGTTAATATTGATCCTTTTGATGCCAGAGGCCAATTTTGCGATAAAGGCCCTAGTTACTTAAGCGCTATATTTGTTGAAAACGACGAACAACGTAAATTAGCTGAAAAAACAAAAGCAGCTGTTGTAGCCGAGTTTCCTAATCAAACTGTGGTTACACCTATACTAAACGCAAGTACCTTTTACCCTATTAAAGGGAGGGAAAGCTTTCACCAAGATTATTACAAAAACAACCCAATCCGATACAACACTTATCGTTGGCGTTGTGGTAGAGATAGCCGCCTAGAAGATATTTGGGGCGACAGAGCAACCCACTAGTATTTATTAAGCAACTTAAATTACACCAACAAAAGGCTGCGTATTGTGCAGCCTTTTACATATCTACAAAGCTAGCTTTCTCTGCTTCAAAAAGTATACAAACCTTCATTATCAATAAATAGTATATTCTGTTTCCTAAAGCAGGCTGTTTATCTACTAAATCAAATGCAATAAATTGCACTCCTAGATTGATATAAACCAAATTCAACAACTGGAGTTACACAAAATGTTTGCCAATCAATTACAGCTAGCGCGTGCTCTAGAGTTACCAACACGCCAAGCCATGCTTTACCGTGAACCATCAGTACAACACTTTTGGAATAACAACACCGACCTAATTACAAACGCGTGGAGCGAATGGGAAACAACATCAATAGATGGCTCAACGTTTACGGTTGACGACACACTACTTGATAAAAACCTACGCGAAGCAGTAAAGCAAGCATGGGAAGATCCATCAAAAGAGCTGGCCGTAAAAGCGTTATTACACGAAGTAGCGCCTGATGTATTTCAATTTCAATTTTTTGATCCAGAGCGCCTTGCCGTTTTACGCGGGTATTTAGAACAAGTATGGAATTCGCAAATTCCTATGCGCCCACCATATGGCATAGTGTTAAATCGCCGTGGTGCCATGCTTGATAGTCGATCAGAAGGTTATTTAGCAGCGCCAAGCTTTCAAGCGTTTTATAACGAAATACTAAACACTTACATGCGCCCTATTTCGCGTATGTTGTTCCCTGAGGTTACGGGGTTTGATACACAAACATTTGGTTTTTCTATTTATTATGAGCCAAACACAGATTCGTCAATTCGCCCACATACCGATGCATCGGCCGTAACGCTTAATATTAACTTAAACTTACCAGGCGAAGAGTTTACAGGGTCAGAAGTTGACTTTTATCACCCGTACACAGGCGACATTAAATCACTTACGTTTAAGCCCGGCACTGCCATGTTACATCGTGGCAATATTGCACACGCAGCAAAGCTTATTACCAGTGGTGAGCGAACTAATTTTGTTTTGTGGTTGTATGGAGAACGCGGGCGATTACCAGCACAAGGTGCACCACGCATTCCTATTGATGCTAAACAGCGCTGGATTAACCCTAAAAAAACGAACGACGGCTATACACCGTTTTAATCGAGTTTTTAACTAAGTTTTTAACTAAGCTTTTAACTAAGCAAAAAGGCTGCTTAATTTAAGCAGCCTTTTCGTTAGTATCGTTTTAGTTTACGTTTAAAACTTATACGTTGCAGATAGCCTTACACTTCTGGGTGTGCCCGGTTGAACCCAGGCATCAGCAAATGAGTTAGTGTAATAGGTCTCATCAAACAGGTTATCTACTTCTGCACGCAAGCCAATTGCCTTAGTTACATCAATATCTATAAACGTGCGCGCTGTTGTATAGCTTGGTAACTCAAAATCGGTACCAAAAAAGCCGTTTCGAGAGTCTACATAAACTAAACCTGCGCCAAATTTAATTGCTTTGCCATATAACTCGGCTGATTTAACAAGCTGTAAACTAAGTTGATGTTTAGGAATATTTAATAAAGAACTGCCCGCTTCAACGGTATAGCCAAAGTTAGCATCAAAAAATGAGTTTTCAATAGTTGCATCAACATACGCATACGATAACCAAAGGCTAACATCATCCGTTAGCTCACCGTTTATATCAATCTCTATGCCTTTGCTTTGTGCTTCCCCTATTGAAGCAAAAGTAAATGCAGTGGGATCGTCAACCACCAGCATGTTGTCTTGCTCTACTTTAAACATCGCGATAGTGCCAAATAAAGCGCCATCGTTTAAAGTAAATTTAACTCCCAACTCTGTTGAAGTAGATTGATTTGGTTCAAACCCATCGCCATTTGTATCAGTGCCTGATAAAGGCCTAAAGTTTTCGCCATAAGCGGCATAAACAGATACAAACTCGCTCGCCTCATACACAACACCTAACTGAGGACTAACACGTGACTCATTTTGTTTTGATTGTGTATCAGCTAAACGATTATTAAGTGTTTGTTGGTAGTCATCAAAACGTATACCAATACGTACATCAAGCTTATCGGTTAGGCTTATTTGGTCTTGTATAAATACACCTAACGACTCTTGCACTTCTAACTTATCGGTATTGGCCGTTGGCGTAGGTAACTCATATGCTCCATATACAGGATTAAAAACATTTATATACTGATCGCCACGTACACGAAGAACAAATTGATCATTTTCGAACTTATCAGAATCAACCCCAATTATTAAACGGTGATCCAACCCTGCAACCTCTAAATTACCTGTCACCTCTGCTCTAAATACCTGATATTTTGCATTATAATCACGGTAGCGCCTAAAGCGATTTACCTCACCATCAACAACACCTGCAAAACCGGTTTCGGTAGCAAACCCTTCAAGCGAAGTATCACGGTAGTTAGCGCCCAGCAATACGCTCCAATTATCATTAAAGTCATGAATAAACTCTAATTGATGGCCAAGTACGTCAGCCTCTATTGGGCCATCACCTGGCTCACCTAAAAAGCGGCTCTGTGGTATTAAACCAAGTTCGCCATCTATGGCTAATACGCCTCTATCAAAAGGGACCTCTTGGTCGCTGTATTCAAGCTCATATATTAGCTGGCTATTATCATTAATATTCCATGTTATTGATGGGCTAAAGCCTTGTTTAGTAGTTTCTATTGTATCGCGAAAGCTTTTTGCGTCTTCATAAAAACCAACCAGTCTAATTGCTACGTCGTCGCTAAGGGGCGTGGTGTAATCTACATCAGCGCGGTAGGTGTCAAAGCTGCCTACGCTTAGCTTTAGCTCGCCGCTTGTATCAAACGTTGGGCGCTTAGTAACTAGATTTACTGTACCGCCAGGTTCACCACGGCCAAATAAAGCAGCACGTGGACCTTTTAACACCTCAACCGATTCAATACCCGACAAATCACGTGAGCCACCAAAACCACGCCCGGCATTAAACCCATTAACAAGGTAATTACTTGGCAAGTTTTCATCGCCTACAAAGCCGCGTAGCGCAAAGCTATTCCAAAGTCCGCCAAAGTTATTTTGACGCGCTACCGATGCCGATAAATCAAGCGCTTGATTTAAATTTATAGCACCTGCGTTTTCAAGCGCTTCTAAATCTATTTTTAATTCTGATTGCGGTGTTTCTAAAGGGCTAAAATTGCCTTGATAAGCTTGGCGCGAGCCAATCACTGCTAATCTTTCTATAGGGCTATTATTTACGCTGTCATCCTTTGGGGTTTGTTCAGCAGCCATAGCGTGGCTGCTAAACAAACTGACTAAGCATGCGCTTAAATAGCTGAGCTTTAGCCCATTTTTATTGGTATTCATTATAAACCTTGTTAATTAGTTGACTCATAAATTTTCTTTTAGCTTAACGCCTGTAACGTCAGGCTCATCCGTTTCATTAAGCATTGTTTTTTTAAAGCTAGGCATACTCTTAAGCGCAGCTTTAGGTGGATTGCCTTTTATAAACAGCCAAGGGTAGTAAAACTCCCTTAAACTTTTATGAAATCCTCGCATACGGTATTCGTATCTAAATGCAGCTAAAGCATCAGTGCTCGCCAATCGGGTAAAACTGCGTTGTAGCAATAGTGGTGGTGAAAACCACGATACAATCCCTGCTAGCTGATACTTTGTGTGCGCTGCATCACGATAAGCATGTGAAAGTTCACCTGCTTTTTCGTCTCCAACTTGCTGAAATGCGTAATACCATTTCCACTCAAACTCGCTTTGCATATCAACATGATCTTTCCACTGTGGATTTGATGCTACAAAAGCATCCATTGTGGTTTTCTTTGGCAAGTCCCATGCATCGTTAACCGCCTCACGCTGAGTAAGCACAATGTCGCCGCCCTTTGGTGAGTGAACCGTTTTGTTTATAACTAAATCGCCTAAAATAGGAATAATAAAGGCAACTAACACCCAAAAACCGATTAATGTTGAAGCAACACGCGGCGCACTGTTGGCATTTTTGCCCCACCACACACTGAGCAAAGTCCAAAACGCAATGTAAATTACACATATAAAAGTAACAAACCCCACATCAGCAAGGGCCGAATGACTAAGCAACGTACCTACATAAAATGGCAACATTAAACACACTATTACTGCTATTAACCTTACAGCTATACGCGCCCCCCATAATGCAAAGTACGACTTAGCCGTAGTCACTAATAAGTCATGCCTGGCGCTTGTTCGCTCATTAGCAAATAAATCATGAAATAGTAAAATAACTATCAGCGGTGCTAATGCACTAATTACAAATACAAAATCAATTTTACCTGCCTGCGCTAGCTCTGCGTTTTGTGAATCGCTCTCGTAAATTTGTCCCTCTAGGGCAAGTAAATTTAAGCGGTGTTTCCACGGATAAATATCGCGCTCGCCTAAAGCAGCAAACGCTAAATTTGAAGGTGCTGAATACGTTAAATGAAAGCTGTAATAGGCAAGCGAACCAGCATCACTGTATTTATTTTGTACGTTAGCTAATTCAGTTAAATCAGCCGTTTTTAAACGCTCAATAGTATGTTGTTGCTGGCTTACTTCACTAAGGCCGCTGAAAACTGCAAACCCCGATATAGCAAATGTACATGCTAGTAATATCACTAAATATTTTTGACGAAGTAAAAAACGCCATTCACGAATTAGCTGTGAAAATACATAACTCATACCAAACGCTTCCCTACAAATTTAATACCGCCTAACAGCACTGCAATCCAAAGAAATAACTGTAAAAATGCAGGGATACTTCGCTGCGCTCTCACTTGTGCGCTATCTACATTAAAAGTAAAGTTTTGCAGTACTTGCCAATTTTGCGCACTTACACGAGCTTGCTTAGTCGCTTCGGTACTGGCATTGCGGTTCATATCGTCTTGGTAGCTAAGCTTTTCTACATGAACTTTGTTAAGCCCTTGCACAAAATCAAAACGAAGCTGCTCGGTTTCACGCAAAAAGCGGTGATGAGTTTCAATACTCGTTCCTACTACAATCATCGATAACGACCGAATAGCCACCATAGGTGAAACCCAACCAAAATAACGAGATACCTTCGTTTGTTTAAGCTCTGCTTGCATACGTTGCTGGGCAAATTTGTTTAGTACGTTAGTCAATTTTGCTTCAGATTCGCTGGCTACTAATCCTCTAAAATTAATCGGTAGCTCATCTATACTTTTAACGTTGTACTTTTTAAGAAGTGATTGTTTAAATTGCATAAAGGCAGGGTCGTTTGCGTTATGGCCGTCGCCTAATTTTCTAAGTTGTGCTTTTACAGCAAAGTCTGTTTCTATTTTACCGGCAGATAGCACAGCCGTTGAGGCACTGGTACTTGCTACGCGTGGCATAACAATACACAGTAAAATCCACACAAAGGCAAGTGCGGTAAAGCTGCCACTGTTTTTACTAAACACGCTCGATGCCAGTAAAATCAGTAATACCCACACAGTTAAATATAAAGCGTAGCCAACAACAAAACTTACAACTGCCAGTAAGCTTTCGCCCGCAGCAACCGTAAATAAAGCCGATACCGTAAGCGGAGTTAAAATTAAGCCCACAACAGAAAGTAGCGCTAATCCTTTACCTGCAATTAGCGTTACACCCGATGTACCTTGCGATAACAAATAAGAAAGCGTTTGCGATTCGCGCTCTCGGCTAATACCGCTGTAGCCAATTAATATTAATAATAACGGTGCGAGTGTTTGCACAATAAATGCAGGCGTTAAACTGCCTAATTTAGTTAATGCAGTCCCTTGGCGACTATCTGCAAACATTGCGCTGTTTTGTCTGTGCCCTTCTAAAAATATAGAGTTGCCTGTATAAGCGTCAATACCAGGGTCTAGCGTACTAAGTGGCGAAGGCGTTCTAAACGCATAATGCCCGTAATGCACCATTCTGTGTGGATGGCGGTCGGGTTGATCAACAAAGCTTTTATCGCTTGTTGTTTGTAACTCATGGCGAGTATGGCTTAGCTCCATCATGGTAATAGCCGTTACAATTACCGAAGCAAGCGTGAGCACCAAACCTATAGCAAGCACGGTCATTGCTAATTTTGAGCGTAGCCAATAACGCCACTCATCTTTGGCAACAATCACCACCTTTGAAAAGTTATTTATACTCATTAAGCACCTCTTTTAGCGTGATGCCCAAACGCAGCGTGCACTTGCTCGGTATCAATACGCCCACTTTGGGGCGCATCAAACTCTCCCACCAGCTCACCGTTTTTAAGTAAACCAATTCGATTAGCGACTTGGCAGGCACCGTATACATCGTGGGTAACCATTAAAATAGTCGCACCAGTTAATGCAAGTTCACGTACAAGTTGATTAAATTCATCAATAGCAACAGGATCAAGGCCAGAGGTTGGCTCATCAAGTAAAAAAATGGGTGCTTCACGCATTATCGCAAGTGCAATTGCTGTTTTTTGCCTCATACCTTTTGAATAAGTTTGCATGTGGCGATCCCATGCATCGTGTTGCAATGCAACACGATTAAAAGCCGCGTTAATTTGCTCATCTGATTTTTTAATATCAGCGAGTGATAAAAAATATTCAACATTTTCACGAGCTGTTAAATGCGGATATAACGTAGCCGACTCTGGCAAATACGCTGTTTTACCTCGCACAAAATCAAGCGCTTTACTCACCTCTTTACCCGCTACTTTTACAGAGCCTTCGGTTGGTTTATTAAACCCAAGTAACGTTTTTAACGTGGTTGATTTACCCGCACCATTACCACCAAGTAGCGCATAAACCTCACCTGCAGCCACACTAAAGCTTAAGTTTTTTAAAATAGCGTTATTTTTAATACTAAAATTTAAAGAACTCACTTCAATCATCGCATCACTTAGGACGGCGTCTGCATTGCTAAGTTGTTTATCAAAAGTTTTAGGGGCAATTGTTGGTGTTTTATTAATCGCGGTAGGTGTTGTCACACTCAAACTCTATTTAGGAAAATCAGATAGTGTGAATGTTATACCATATCAAATACCAATTGCAACAATATAACATCCCAACAATTAACAAATAAGATAATTACGGTTACTTCGTTAATAAATTATTACTTTAGGAGGTAAAATTAAAGCAACTTTAATAACCCCTTTTATATGGAATTTAGGATGGTGTTATGTGTATTTATTTGCGATTTAACGTAAATTAAAAATCAAGCATAAAGAGTGTAATTTTTTTAGCTTTGCCATGCTAACGCCTTTGGTAAAATCTTATGTTGGGTAAGTTGGTAATTTTAAAAAATGTGCTATCTTTTTATTATCCATATCATAAAAATAAGCGCTAACATGTTGTTCCGAGGTACAATTGCCATAGCCATATTGGTAATTTCTGCTGCTAATAAAAGCGATGCAAATGAAATAGACGTGCAATTTAGTGGTTTTGCATCTTTAACACTCAGTTACACTGACGATTCAGATATCGGCTTTGCATCAAATTATTTAAACGAAAACGATACAGGCTTTTCAGCAACGCGTGATTCAATTTTAGGTGGGCAAGCTAATATATCGCTCTCAAAAAACTGGGACTCTGTGGTACAAGTCGTTTTACAAGATCATACCTTTAAAAGTCTTGATAACTTTTTAGAACTCGCTTTTGTACGTTATCGCCCCTCGCGCCATTGGGCTATTCGTGCTGGCAGGCTAAACAGCGACCTTTACTTACTCTCCGAATATCCTTATGTAGGATACGCCTATTTGTGGATCCGCCCTCCTCATGAATACTACTCTTTTGCAAACATTGCAGGAAATTACGACGGTGTGGATATTGAATACAGTAAAGCCACTGATGAAGGTTTTTTACGTTTAAAGCTCGCATACGGAAGCTCAACAGCAAAGTTACAAGCGTATAACAAAGATTTTTTTATTGATTTTGATAATTTAACCACCTTTAGCGCAACCTATACACTAGATGCATGGACTGTACGTTTCTCTTTATCTAAATCTGATTTTGGTGGCTATAAGTTAACCTCATTAGATGAGTTTTTAGCCTTACTAGACGCAGTACCACAAAGTATATGGCCACAAGCAGAGACTATATCTAACAAATTTAATACCAAAGGCCACAGTATAGAATACGCGGCATTTGGACTAACCTACGATCATAATAATTGGCTTATTCAATCTGAAGTAGGTATTTCAGAATCCGATTGGATAATAGCTCCATCAGTATTCAGTACTTATATTAGCGCTGGTTATAGGGTAAACAATGCAATATTTTACACTAGCTTTTCAGCAGCAAAAAATCGTCACGATGTTATACAAGTAAACGAACCTGTTTTTTCACCAGGCATACCCGATCAAATTTCAGAGCCAATACAACAGCTAGCACTTGCAACACAGGCTGCTATTAAGGTGCCTTATGTTCATCAGCATTCAATTAACATAGGTGTAAAATGGCAACTGTCGGAGCGATTAGCGCTAAAAGCTCAACTAGACCGCTTTGATATAAAGCCCGAAGGCGCGGGTTTATGGAGTCTTAGTAATCCTGCCGATGTAGACAAAGGCCACAAAGTACATATGCTAAGTTTGAACGCTAGTATGGTATTTTAACAATGATGAGCTATCGTAACTCACTCCTTTATGTGTTGCTGCCGCTTTGCCTGCTGCTTGTTAGTGTTAATGCCAAATCTACAGAGTTTGTAGTGGTGGTAAATAAAAACAATACAATTAACGCTTTATCTAAACGCGAAGTTATTGATATTTATATGGGTCGCTATTTAACGTTTCCTGATGGTGAAACCTCTAAGCCACTTGATTTACCGGCGCAATCAACATTAAAAAATGATTTTTACCTGCAACTAGTCAACAAAGATGAGCAAAAAATTAATGCTTATTGGGCAAGGTTATTATTTTCAGGGCGTGCAAAGCCCCCATCACCGTCAACATCCGTTGAAGATGCGTTAAACAAAATAGCTGCATCACAATTTGCAATTGGTTATATTCCTCAATCGCAAGTTACAGACGCAGTAAAAGTGGTATACACATTTGATAAAAATTAGCCAAGCACTCTACGTACGCGTTGCTCTATCAATCGCAATTGTCGCCATTGTAGTTACGTTAGTGTCGTCAACACTTTCTTATTACTCGGGTCTTAAAGAAAAGAAAAACACCAATTACCTACTCGTGCAGCAGTTAGCACAAACAATGGGAAAAACAGCCGCCATAGCAGCCTACCTAAACGATCGTGAATTAAGCCAAGAAATTATTAATGGCTTGCTAAGTAATGATTTAGTGCAAGGCGCAAGCTTAGAAGGAGAAGTAAACCCAAAAGGAGAAATGGATTTATTTATTGCAAGTGGCTCTACTAACAAGAAAAAAGAAGCTGTTTTAATTAAATTAGTTCACCCATTTATAGAAGACACTTTTATAGGTGTACTGGCCATATACCCCGACGATAACTTTATTGAACAACAAGCACAGTCATCACTTATAAAAGAATTTATTTTAATGCTGATTCAATCAATCGTCATCGCTTTTTTTGTGTCGCTGGTTGTACGCAAATGGCTCACTCAGCCTATTCAAAACCTAACAGACAGCTTTGCGACAATTGATCCTACCAATCCCGAAACCATGACAATGCTAGAGTTTAAGCAGGGTAAGCGAGACGAAATAAGCAGGCTAACACAAGGTATAAACGCCTTAATGCATGAGTTAAAGCTAACCATTAGTAATGAGCAATCTCTTCGTAAAAAAACTCAAGAACTAGAAGCTAAATTTAGACTTATTTTTGAACAAGCCAGCGCCGGTATTTGTTTATTAGATGACAAAAATATTATCACCACCTTTAATCCCGCGTTTAAACATTACTTTACCGTACCCGGCGAAGAAGAGTTATCAACCTTGCACTTTCCTGCTCTGTTAAATAGCGTTGATGAATTACAAAACCTACTTGCAGATATACGTTGTGATAAAAACCCACCACAAGCAACCCTAGATATAGAGTGCAAAGTGGGCCATAAAACCATTTGGCTGCACTGTTTATTTGTTAGACTAACAGAGCAACGTGAAACAAAGCGAAGCGTTCAACAAGAACACTTAGTTGAAGTAATTTTACATGATGTAACTGAGCGCGCCGAACGCGAATTTCAAACTCGCTTTGAAGCCGATCACGACCCACTCACTGACCTACTTAATCGCCGAGCCGGCGAAAAGCGTCTTAAAAAAGCACTGCGCGAGTGCATTAAACACAATCAGCACCTAGTACTAATGATGATTGATTTAGATAAGTTTAAACCCATTAACGACACCTACGGCCACGAAGCCGGTGATAAAGTACTTATTGAAATAGCACACCGATTTAAAAAGCACTTTAACCAAGAAACCGACATATGCATCCGCCTAGGCGGTGACGAGTTTATTGTTGCAAGGCAGGTTAATACCTACAACAAAGCAGCAACGCGTGAGCAATCAATCGCTATGCTAAAAGAGTTACAACAAGACATTTATATTTCACAAAATAAAACATGCGCCGTGGGTGCAAGCATTGGTATTGCAGTCGGCCCTAATGATGGTGAAGAGCTACTCGAATTAATGATCAATGGTGACAAAATGCTCTACCACGTAAAAGAAACAGGTCGAGGGCAAATTGCATTTTATGACGAGTTTAAAAAGTAAGATGGTTAATTGAGCTCTTTCAACGCAGTTAGCACTAAAAATGGCTACTAGAGAGTGATTTATAAGCAGAGCCAAGGTTATTTAAGCCCAATTTTTAAAGAACATTGAACAATAAACTTTTCAATTGATAGAATGCCCTACTTTTTCCCATCAAGAGATACAATGGCAAACTTCAATACTCATCTTAATACTGCCGTAATCATCACAGGCTTAGCCTCAGCCACCTTATTATCTGCAGGACATATTGAATTAAAGGGCGCACTCTGGTTATGGTTTTTAGGCTCAATCGGCGGCTTATTACCCGATATAGATTCAGATAACTCAACATCACTCGATACTATTTTTAACTTATTCGCACTCAGCGCTGTATTACTGGTACTGCATTACATAACCACCGAACTCATTATTGAAATTAGCTTTATCGAGTTAATCGTAGTGCCATTACTGGTATACGGGTTTATGAAATACATTATTAGACCCATTTTTGAATGGATCACAGTACACAGAGGTAGTTGCCACTCTTTACTATTTATACTGTTATGCGCGCTATTAACAACTCAAGTAACATGGAAGCTGAATGACCAATCAACCACACAAGCAGCCGTCTTTGCCTGGTTAACGGGTGGATTTATTTTACTCGGCGGGTTAATTCACTTATTGCTGGATGAAATTTACAGTGTAGATTTAAGTAATGTCAGAATTAAACGCTCTTTTGGCACTGCGCTAAAAATAGCCGACTTCGATAATAAATTAATTACGCTGGCTTCAATTATTGCCATTGCAGGTTTGATCTATGTTGCCCCTCCCACAGAACAAACTATTACAGCGTTAAGTGACTGGTCTCATTTTACGTTTTTATCTTAACGCCATAAGTAATAAGCCGTTTAACCACATACTCAAAATGTATGCCCTCTTGGTAATTAAATGTTGATTTACTAAGAGGGCATGAGGCACTGCGCTTTTAGATACATGCATCGCTAAACCAAAGCGGCTTTGCAAAGTTAGGTTTAATTAAAAGCCTGAGCCTGTTTGTTATTAATTATTATTTTTAAAGGTTTAAGTGAAATAATTTACTCGCTTTACCTGTCTTATACCTACAACGATAAACGCTATTTAATACAAATACTAAGCAGTTTGATACATTCAAATCCGCAACAGCTGTGGAAAGCGTCAAATATAAAATCAAAAGAGGTCCATAATGGAATTTACACATAAACGCACCACCCTAATTACAGCATCGTTATTGTTGGTATTGGCGATATCACAGGGTATTTATTCAGCCCTTTACAGTGCTGAAATTAGTTTTTCAAGGCAGGTGGCTTGGGGGCTAGAAGCACTGGTATTTACTTTACTTGTTGCCTTTGCAGGCACAGCTATGGTGCAAGCAAAAAACGCACAACTAGGCTGGTCGGCTATCGCGTTTAGTGCAGTACTTAACATAGTGCAGGTAAGCATTGGACTTACTTTGTTTTCTACATTTGGAAAAGTTGCGGGCACAGTAGAAGGCGCACAACCTTTAATTGGTGGCGTGGTTTCGTTGTCATTCATGATTTACTACGCAGCCAAGGTACTATTAGGGTTAGCAGCACTTGTATTTGGCCTGTCTTACTTAGCTAAAGGTGGCAAAGCCATTGGCGGCCTTACAGCCCTAGCAGGCACAGTTGCAGTGCTTGCCAATGGCATTTTAATCACCTTTGGTCGTGATGGATTCCTTCCATCAGCTGTTGCTGGCGCTTCAGGCATGATTGCAACGTTACTTTTAGCAATATGTTTAATAAGCCTTTACCGCAAAAAAGACTAAGGCTTAATGCCTTATCAGTAAGGTAGTTACTTAAATAAGTTATAAACATCGGCGTGTATTAGAGATGCTAATTCGCCGATGTTTTACGTTTAAAGCGTTTAAAGTGACAGCCATCTTATTTCTTAAGACTAATTCACAAAGAGGATATGAGGCGTTGCGCTTTTAGAGGGTAAAAATAGCTTATATCAAAAGCTTTTAACCGATTTATGTTTTGATATATGAAGTCAAGATTTGATCCCTTAACTTTTTAAGTCTCCTCAAAGTAATGAGGAAGTGTCCACTAAAACGAGTGAGGTGCATTTTCCGTTTGAAGTTCTTGTTATATGGCTTTAATCCACTATATAAACAACAACTTAGAGTGAATTATAAAGCACCGGAAATAAATTCGATTACATCATTAATATCTAGTTGATTAACATTTAAATTATAAATATGCATAGCACCTACATGACGTATCTCTTTGACTAATTCATCATTTTTAAAGGCAAAAGGTTCGGGTCTATTATCACGATGACCGAAACCAGAATGTGTATTTTTCAATAGATACCAATCACCGTACTCATCAGTTTCAGATGCTACCAATACAATATTTAAACCTGTTCCATCAGAAGATTCAATTCCACCCCAAGCTAAAACAAGTTTACCATTTAGGGTTGGCTTAGTTACATGAAGTCTACGGTCACCCCACACATCATTTACATAGTGACTAAGCACGTCAGCATCATTAATCCTATGAAACCATATATTAATAGCCTTGCGATCAAATCTAATGTCAGTCGTTAAATCTCCCATAACAGTAACTTTAGACATATTCATTTTTGAGGCTGCACCTGAAACTTTGTTGAAATTATCAACAAATTCATTTACTGGCTGAACGATTTCGTTCTTGAACTGAAAGTTTAAAATGTCACTTTTTCTCTTAAGTTCTTTTTCTTTAACTTGCTGCTCAGATAAAACTTCTTCTGCTTCTAAATCTCTCGATATTTTCTTTTGCAATATATTATCAATTGCTGATTTATGATTACCGACATTTTGAGAGGAATTAATTAGCTCTTGCCTAACCTCATCCCATGTTTTAAAACGAGCATTTGGCCTTTTTGCCATTAGTTTATTAATAACAGAGGATACTTTGGGAGATATTTTGGTATTTACTGTATTTAGAGCTAGAGGTACTGCGGTCAAGTGAGCTTGTTCCCAATCATCAGGTGTACCATAAGCATGCTTCATACCTGCTATTTGATAAAACACATGTCCTATGGAATACATGTCCATTTGAATTGTATTCTTTTCTGCTCTATAGGCTTCAGGAGCAATATAAGGGGCAGTTCCCCAACCTTTAAATGTTTTAGAGCGTGTTTTTTCTTCAGCTATTTTTGCCAAACCGAAATCGGCTATTTTAAAAATACCTTTTTCTATAAAAATGTTATCTGGTTTAATATCCCTGTGGACTAAAATTTTATTAACAGCTTCCATTCCGTCTATTATTTGGTGGAATATTTCCAAACAAATGCTCTCCTCCATAAACTCATTTTGGGATAGTAAAAAATCTTCTAATGAACCACCTTCGGCTAAATCCATTATAAGGTAAGGTGTTTTGGGTTCAGATAATCCATCATGAAAACCGCGGTAACAAATTACATTTTTATGATTGATATTTTGAGCTTTTTCCCATTCGTTAATGAGGGAGCGGTGATTATTATCATTAGGAAGAAAATGTTGAAGCGACTTTAAAGCAAACTTTGAATCTCCATGCTTTTCTTCAATAGAAAAAACATGCCCCATACCGCCTTGCCCTAAAAATTTTGAAATAACATATTCTTGACCTTGAAACTCAACTATATCCTTAATTCTGAACATTTATACTTCCTAAATTGATAAATTGGAGATCCAACCTGAATAGCCATATAACAGCTTAATGAACCCCTCTTTGAAGGGTTATAACACACCAAAACGACATCTATTACTTTGTTTGATAATTACACCAAACAACTCGTTTATAATCAGACAATAACAATTGCTACTCAGTAGCCTTTGTAATTTAACCCAAAACGACTTTTAATAATGTTCTGGGAAAATTGCAAATAACTGTATTTATACACAGCCATTAATTAAATCTATTTTTATTTAAAGCTGAAAGCTTTATAACCCGACCCTTTAAATCGTGAATCACTCTCGCAAGGTTTTCCATCCCCATCACCATCCATTTTTGTATTCGGGCAGTTATTAATAAAAAATACAGCCTCTTCTCGCGAATTCATTTGGCTACAATGCTGCCTGCCGTCACAGGTAAAGTTTTGTGTGTTTTTTGGTATCACTACTTTCGGGTATTGTGCATCAAAGGTGGCTAAATCGGCGTTGGTAATAACGGGAGTATGGTTATTAAATTGCTCGTTAGTTTTATAATGGTTGTATTTATTTACTGCGATAAAGCCAAGCACGGCGATAATGCTAATTGAGGCAACTTTGCCCAAAAAGCTACTAGCAAAATTAGATTTGGCAATGCGATGTGGCTGTTGATTGTGTTTTTGATAAGGTGCTTTAAGCTCTGCAACACCTTCTATACGGCAGTTAATTGCTTTGGTTTTACCGTCGGGCTGCGTTGCAACGTCAAAGTAAATGGTATCGCCAACTTTTGGCTTGCGGCTCATGTGTTTGAGCGCTGAAATGTGTATAAATGTGTCGTGTTCTAGGGTGTCTGATTTAATAAAACCAAAACCTTTGTCGGTTTTCCACGTCTTTAACAATCCTTTGTTCATGTATCTACCTGCTCTGCTTAAGCTGCGTTTTACGCAAATTCCATTTAGTTAACACTTTTTATTATACGTTCCTAAATTAAAACCATGCAACCAATTATTCATATTGCGTTAACTTTTACGCTTTACCTAATAAAATAAACTCAAAAATAAACGTGCTAAAAACAACTAAAACTCAACCTGTTTTATTTATAATTTGCGGCCAAATGTCCTTTAATTCATATCAGCAATTACGCACTCACCCACTAGCTTAACAGCTTGTTTACACAAGGTTTTGTCATTAGCTATTTCTATCTGAATTAGCCGTTTTTAGTACGATTTTTCATTCGTTATTTACTTAATTTATCTATACAATCCACACCTTATTTTTACGCACGTATTTTAAGTGATTATCTCATGTTACTAACCGTTGTTTATATTATTGGTATTACCGCAGAAGCCATGACAGGCGCACTTAGCGCAGGACGAATGAAAATGGATTGGTTTGGCGTAGTGCTAGTAGCCAGCGCCACGGCAATTGGCGGTGGTAGCGTACGAGATATATTACTAGGCAATTACCCGCTTACGTGGGTACAACACCCAGAGTATTTATTAATTACCTGTATTGCCGGTATTGTCACTACGTGGCTGGCTAAATGGGTAGTTAAATTTAAAGGCATATTTATGCGCTTAGACGCCCTGGGTTTAGCTGCCTTTAGTATTATTGGCTGCCAAGTGGGGCTAAATATGGGCCTGCATTATGGTATTTGTGTAGTGGCTGCGGTTGTAACGGGTGTTTTTGGTGGCTTACTGCGTGATTTAATATGTCGCCAAGCACCGTTGGTATTACATAACGAGCTATACGCGAGTGTATCGTTACTTGTTGCCTGTTTATACTTAGCGCTGCACCATTACAATATTGACGACAACATCAGCATTATTGTGAGCTTGGTTGCAGGTTACTTAATACGTATGGCATCAATACGCTTTAAATGGCGCTTACCTACCTTTAGTTTATTAGAGCAGCACGCTAAATAAAAATAACCTTTAATACAAAATAAGGCAGGTAATATACCTGCCTTAGTTAATATAACTATTAGCGTATTAATTTAATGCCCGCTTACATCACTTAACGCGGTTTTTAACCCGCTGTTATTTTGCTTAAGTACGCTAAAACTGCCATCGGTTTCTAACACTACTGCGGCTACATCTTCTATGGCTAGTATGCCTGCACCACGAATAGCGGCGCGAATTTCTGATTTTGTTACCCGCTGCGATTTAAGTGCAGCCGTGCAGTATTCACCATCACTCAGTAAAAGCGTGGGCTCTGCTTTTATAAGCGCTGCAAATTTTGACGAGCGCACACTAAGCCACGTAATAACATATTGCAGCCCTATTAATACTACAAAGGCGAGTATGCCCTCAGCTAACGGAACACTTTTTGAAATAATAACAGACGCTAATATAGAGCCCAGCGCAATGGTGACTATAAAGTCGAACACGTTCCACTTTGAAAGCGTACGTTTACCCGATACGCGCAGCCAGAACACCAGTGCAATATAACCCAGTACGCCTATTGTAAGTACACGTAATAACCCCTGAATATCATCGTAAAACATAATGGCTCCTTTTTTGTAAGTGCTCGTTATGTACTTACACTTTTTAATCTAATTAATTGCTTAATACCTAAAAACGTACCAAGTGGAATAAATAAAATCCACAGGTAGGCATAAAATTTTGAAATATTTATAAACATGGCTGAGCTGTTTATGTTTTTATTTAACCTACTATTTAGCACGTACGTATTTATAAAAAGCCCAATTAAAGCAGGAATAATTTGTATAAGTGATACAACAATGGCTGATGAAATATGCCCCGCGATTAACTTCGGATCGCCACCAGCAAATACTGTATACGCATTATAAAACCCACTAAAAAAACTCGTGAGTGCGAGTAATAAAAAAGCCTGTAATATTAGACTTAGTAAAGGTAAAAGTGTTTTCAAAAAAAACGTCCTAGTTTGTGTTAATAATATGCACAAGAGATGTTTAACAGCCCATTAGTTTTAATTATACGCTTTGCAAATACTGTGCAAGTAATTTAAAGGCAATTATAACGCGTTGAATTACCTAGAATGGTTTTAATTTAAGTGGGGGTTGATTATGATGGAACACGTAATACTTACACCCTTTTTATAATTTTCAGTAAGGATCACCATGTCTAACTATAACGAATCTCCAGAACAAGTTGAACAGGCCACTCAAGGCTTTGTTATGCAACAAACTATGTTACGTATTAAAGATCCAAAGCCGTCGCTTGAATTTTACCAAAATGTATTAGGTATGAAGCTGTTAGGTAAGTATGATTTTCCTGGTATGAAGTTTACGCTTTACTTTTTAGGCTACGAGCAAGAATTGCCAAAAGGTGATGATAAAACTAAAGCAGAATGGGTGTTTCGTCGCCCTGCGCTAATTGAGTTAACCCATAACTGGGGCACTGAAAACGACGACAGCTTTGAGGGATACCACAGTGGTAACCAAGAACCTAAAGGATTTGGGCATATTGGTATTAGCGTACCGGATGTTTACGAAGCCTGTGAGCGCTTTGCAAAATACGATGTTGAGTTTGTTAAAAAACCAGATGATGGCTCAATGAAAGGCTTGGCATTTATTAAAGACCCTGACGGCTACTGGATTGAAATACTATCTGCTGAAGGTATTACTGAAATTATTCTTTCTCAATAATAACAATGAGCTGATGTAAAAAGAGCTTAGTTGTAATCTCCACCAGCAACTAATTACCAATTTAGAACCACTGGTTTTGTTACCTTGCTTTTAAGTGAGGTAACCCATTTAAAACGTTTTAGGTAATTAGTTACCCGCCCCGCTGTATTTTAAGCATAAAAGGAGATTTAAATGCTCATTGGCATCATAGAAGATCATCAATTAGTAAGAGACAGCTTTAAAAAGCTTTTAGAGTTACAACCAGATTGGAAAGTAATTATTGAAGCCTGCAGCGTAACAGAAGCCAAGCTGGCTGTAGAACTTGAACAACCTGATATATTTATTGTTGATATATCGCTTAACGGGACTGAAACCGGCCTTTCTTTTTTGTCGTACCTTGAAGAGTCTTTCCCGCATATTAAAAGTATTGTGGCCTCCATGCACGACCACGAACCTTATGTAAGCAATGCTTTGCGATTAGGCGCTTTGGGTTATGTGTCTAAGCGTTCTGCCTCTGATGAGCTAATAGATGCAGTTAAAGCGGTCGCTTTAGGTAAAAGGTACATTAGTGAAGACGTAAATTTTTCGATGAGTAGCGAAAATTTAGCATTAACGGTGCTTACTAACAGAGAGCTTGAAGCCCTTCCGTTATTTTCTAAGGGATTAAACGCTAAACAAGTGGCGCAAATACTCGAAATAATGCCTAAAACAGCGCATGTACACAAAGCAAACATATACAGCAAACTTAATGTTACGACCTCGTTTGAACTGCTAAAAATTGCAATTGATGCGGGAGTAATACAGTTAGATGAACTTACCTAACGTTTCTTCTTTATCTAATGCTAGTTTTACTACCGCATACAAAGAGGTAGCTAAACAGTTATTGGTGGGGCTAATTTACTTTATTGCTTCACTCGCCGCTTTTTGGGTTAGCCAAAACCTTGAAACCGTACCCGAGAGCAGCGCGATATTTATTCCCGCAGGCGTAAAAATTGCGTTTTACTTACTCACTCCAACACGCTATTGGCTCACCTTATGGGTTGTGTCACGCGCTTTAGCTGCACAGCTTGGTTTAACATACAGCGGGGTTTGGGAGTTTGATTTATTTCATGGCTTTTGGCAGGAGCTTTGTTTTATAGCGCTTGTTTATGTGTTTAAAAATAGCCGTTGGCCGCCAAGCATTAACGACAGCCTAGGTATACTTTCGTTAATACTGCTTTGTGTTGCGAGTACATCTATAAAGTGGTTTTTGTTTGCCAGTGCGTTTGAATTTACAAATGTATTGGTTGCAAAAGAGCTACTGCAGTATCAGTTAAACATGTGCTTGGGCGATATTACTGGCTCGTTGTTAATTGCCCCTTTTATTATGTTAATTTACGATTCTAAATACAGTTTTAACACAGTCAGGCTCACTAAGTTATTTGGCCTAGTAGCCACTTTAGTGTGTTTTATATTAATTATATTTTTTGTCTATGCGGTTCGCCCAGACACCTACCCGCTATTAAGGCTTGCATCGTTATTACCTATAATTTGGTTTTCGTATAAGTATGGCTCGTTAGGGGCTGTAAGCAGTGCAGCGCTTATTAACGCGTTAATAATTGTTGAAGCAAGCATTACGCACGAGCCTAGCAATACCTACATTAGCCAGTTATTTATTTTAGCAAACGCAATTACCAGTATGGTTTTAGGCGCTGCAATTACTGAGCTTAAACGTAAAAACAACGAGTTAAAGCAAACCAATAAAGAGCTTAAAGAGCAGCTAACTCAAAACACGGCGCTGGCTGCCAAAATGGTGTCGGTGCAAGAAAACGAGCGAAAGCACCTTTCGCAAGAGTTGCATGACGAATTAGGGCAAAACCTAACGGCATTAAAAACAGATTTAGCTATTTTGTCGCACCTTAGTAACGAAGATACCCAATCGTTTGTGACTACATTAAAAAACAATGCTAATTCGATGTATGACTCTGTTTATCAATTAATGCATTATCTTCGCCCGCGTGAGTTAGATGAACTTGGTTTAGAAAAGGCAATAACACAAGGGCGACTAAAAAGCTTACTGCACAAGGCAAATATTAAGTATCAGCCACAATTTAAGTTAGATAATAGCCTTTCAAAAGATCACGAAATAGCTATTTACCGAATTTGCCAAGAAGCAGTAACAAATTGTATGAAGCACAGCAATGCCAGCAAACTAGTTATAGATATAATAAACAGCGACGAATTTATTGAGTTAACAATTAGCGATAACGGGACTTTAGTAACCCCAACAGATAACTCAGGTCACTACGGTTTGGCGTTTATAGAGGAGCGAACTACAGCGTTAGGTGGAACTTTTAAGGTGTTTAAACAAAATGGCTTTACCATTAAAGTAAAGCTGCCTTTGAGTTTTGATGGCGCAATTAACTAGCAAACATGAACTTGTTTGGTATAAAACTTTTGCCTTAATTGGCCTTCGTCAAGGTGGTCGGGATTAACTTGAATCTCGGCTTGATTACCTAATAGCTGTAATAGCATGCCTTTTGATATTAAATAATTGCCTAAACTTGATTTTACAATGACTTCTTTGCCTATGGCTTCTTGTAAGCGTGGCATAGGGAGGCTCGGATGGCTAATTGGTTTTAAGCCCTCAGCTGAGGTAAATAAGTTTATGCAATGCTCTTTAGCGGCAACAATACTTTCGTTTTTACTTTTAATTACATCAACATTATTTAAAAAATGAATTAGTGCTTGGTTAGCCCGATCAAACTCTGCTGATACGTCATCTATATTGCGGGCGGTTGCCCATTTGCGCACAACTATATATTCGTTTTTTTTAACACGAATTAAGCTTATTGAAGCTCCGGTCATTCTGCTATTCCACTCAATGCGGTAGCAATCAGTTCCTAAGCTGTGAAGCAACACGCTCATGCTTCCAAAATCCTTTGTACTTTCATCAATCAAGCTCATTTTCGATCCCTCACTTGCAAGTTACAAGGAGTGTATAAACGATTACTTAAGTAATAAATCATCCATATTCTTAATCGCTCTAGGAAAATGGCTTATATAAATTTTGGATTTAGTGGCTTGCAAGTTAATAACTAATATTACAAACAAAAAATCGAGTGGTTTAGCTAACTGCTAATAATTAATTTGTAAGTGATTTATAGCTTATTTATAAGCCCAGGCATCGGTTATTGTTACTTGGCAATTGTTATAACTAGCCGCTTGTTTTTGCGCAATACCTCTTACTCTAAAGTTTGTTGAGTCATTAGGAAGTATAATTAGGTCTTCGTCGGTTATTGATAGCGTATCGACTAGCGTGTTTTGATCTGTTAGAAAATCGACCTTAAACTTTATATTTTTAAACGAAAAGTTTGACTCGTTTTTTACCTGCCCTATGCATGCAACATACAATGCATCGTTTTCATTTTTAGTATGAATTTGGCTAACATTAGCGATTAAGTTTTTTTGTGCTTGATCTTCAAGCCCTGCTACATAAATATTTTGATAAAAAATAAACCCAAAAATACCAACAATACTAAGCGCTAATGCACCAATAATAATGGGGTTGTTTTCTAAGTTAGAGTATTTGGCTTGAAGTGAGGTGCATTGCGGACATTTTTTAGCCCGTGAATCTATAGTGCTAAAGCACATAATGCATTCTTTAGTGTGTTGCACCTTTTCCATTACAATAAGCATCCTTGTTAAGTATTAAATGTTAAGTATTGCTGGCTTTAAAGTATTTTACTTTACTCGTACCTAGTAACCCCGTAAACACATATAGCTTAAAAAAGTAACTATTTTATAAAGCAACGCAAATAACTGTATATAAACACAGTGTTTGCAGTTTTGGTATTTAAACCCGCATATGCAGCCGATACTAAATTAAAAAGTGCTTATGAAAAAATAGCCCGCATAAAATTATGCGGGCTATTTAATTTAGGGTTAAATACGTTTATTTAAATATATTATTGTTCTAGTAATGTTAGTGATACATCGTCCACATAAAAGTCAGCTGTGATCTCGTTTGATTCAACATAAAGTAAAGCGACACTTTCTTGTGTTGTGATTGAATGCGTGTAGGTACCTGACAACTGTACCCAACTACCCGCGCTTACTGTTGTAACGGGCGTGAGTTCAAGATACTCAGTGCTAGCGTGCTCTATTTGTAGGGTTAGTTTTACCCCTGGTGAAACAGTGCTGGTATCGTCAGATAACTTAATCCATGCAGACACATTATATGTTTCATCTGCTGTAAATAAGCCTTTAACATCTTTTTGAATACCATTCCAAGTTTCAGTTCGCCCTTGTACTAAAGCACTATTACTGCCAGTGTGAGCTTGGGTTGCATCTAGGGTTATGCTTGCACTTCCGCGCGCTTGCCATGAATCAAGCCCAGCTTCAAAGTCACCATTGGTGAGCAGTTCTGATGAAGGTGTTGGCTCTACTACTTCAATTAGCTCTTTTAATGCATTTGCAAAACCTTGTAACGCTGGCTTAGCTGTATAGTCGTTAAAAAATAAAAGTGGCCATTCTGTAGTAGGCTCTGGCCAGTTTTGTAACCAGCTATCTTCGTCAATTACACCCCAAATAGTTATGCCGCCGCGTTGATCTTCAGGGACAGTTTCTAAATAGGTTTTAACAATATTGTAGTAGTACTGCTTTTGTTCATCCGCTCTTTCACTTGTTAGG
This sequence comes from Pseudoalteromonas sp. BSi20429, assembly GCF_000238895.1. NCBI lineage: Bacteria > Pseudomonadati > Pseudomonadota > Gammaproteobacteria > Alteromonadales > Pseudoalteromonadaceae > Pseudoalteromonas > Pseudoalteromonas sp. BSi20429. The sequence goes on from NZ_BADV01000100.1 coordinate 59,924, forward strand.
TAAGTTAAAGGAATGCCACCTTCGTTGTTCATTCGAACATCTAATTCGGTAATTTTAACTTTAATTTTAGGGCGAATATCGACCACTTTTTGAAGATGAGCTTGTATTGTAGAAATATCAGGGCTGTTGAGTGAAATATGAGATTGAAAACCTATGCCATCAATAGGCACGCCATTATTTTGAAAATCGTTAACCATAGATATAACGGCATCTAATTTGTCGGCGTTCCAAATCAGGTTGTAATCGTTGTAGTATAAATCTGCATCGGGATCGGCAGCTCTTGCGGCTTTATAGGCTAGCGGTAAAAATTCAGCACCTATGTTTTCAAACCACACCGATTCATCGGCACTGTCACTTGTGGTTTTTTCGCCACGGTATTTACCATTTTCCATAAACGCTTCGTTAACTACATCCCAACTCACTACGGTATCGTTAGTGCCTTCTTCTTCAAAATGAGTGGCTATTTGTGTTATGTGATCTTCCATCATTGTTATCCAGGCGGCTTTATCCCCTTGAAAACTTTGCATCCACGGTGCTATTTGTGAGTGCCACACAAAAACATGGCCATGCACGGTGAGTGAGTTGTCTTTTGCGTAGTTTACAAGCTCATCAGAATCATCATAAAAAAATTCGCCTTGGGTAGGTTGTAAATAGGTAGGCTTCATAATGTTTTCGGCAGATAGTTGATTAAAGTGTTGTTCAATAATCGTTTTAATTTCTGGTCTATCTATTATGCTGTTACCAAAATCGCCCGCTGGCACAGCAACACCTATGTTAAAGTTAGGTGCTAAAGCTTTTAAACTTTGTGCTGTTACTTCGCTGTATTGCACATCAGGTATTTCTTCTGCTGGTACATCGTCTAAAATAAAGCCTGAAAATTCGTCTAGGTAAATAGACTTGTTAATGTTTTCTTCTTTTGAAAAGTGAATTGCTAATCTAACTAATGAGTCAGCTTCGGCAGTAGCAGCTGTTAATGTTATTTTTTGCCACTCGCCTGTTAGCGTTTCTTTTACTAGGCTAAGCTGGCCATAATCTGGAGCGGGTGTTTGTATCCAAAAATCGGCACTGGTTCCCTCTTCCCCTTTGGCCCAAACACTAAACTCGTAATTTTTACCGCCAGTGACAGGAATGTCCTCATAAGCTATTTCAATACCCCAAGGGTTATCACCTAATGTATTAACAGTAACCTGAACCGCTTTAGTGCCTTTGTAAGCATTAACGCCTTCTTCTGATTCGATTACTTCTATTGTTGAAGAAGCACTTGATTCTTGATCGGGCCTAAATACCCAATTTCCAACTGGTGTTGTTTGCCCTGCCGCGTCTTCTTCAAAGCTACCATTTATTATTTCAGCCGCTTCTGGGGCGTCAGGTAATGGCGTTTCTGGCACTACAACTTCAGGTGTTTGTACTTCTGGCACCTCGGCGTCGTTATTATTCCCTCCGCACGCCATTAATAGTGACACTAAGGTCACTAACCCGGTGTTACGAAAAATCGATTTTTTCATTTTTTATTCCTTAGACTAAAGCAATAAATGAGTCGTTTAGCAAAATGTTATAATCGTCATCTCAGTGAGTAAAAATGATGGAATATTTTACATCACTTCAAATATACTTTTATCCACAATGACTACAACTAATTTAATTAAACAAATACTCATCTATTTTTATTATTGTAATATCTCATCAAATTTTAATGTCTCTCTTGTGATAAACCACAAAGATAAATTAAAAACCAATGAGTTATAGTTAAGGTTTAAATTAAATTTTTACTGTTCAATATTGTGTGTGTGAATATATCATCATTAAATTAACCTAAAACCAACATTGTTATAGTCTAATTTACAATAACTATCAAGGTTAAAATTCACTCAGTTTTTTATTAGATATAATGGCTTAATAGTAAAATGGATACTTTTACTGAGGTGCTTAGTGGGCTTTGTTATGTAAGCTAATAATAAATCAGAAGGTAAATACAATAAAAAATAAAAGGGGTTACCGCTTAGCTAAACCATGCAATTTATAGCTTTAATGATATGAATATAAGCGAATTGGTATAAAACAAAAAGCCAGCGATTAAGCTGGCTTATAGGTTTGCTAATTACGTTATTTAGCTAATTATTTACGTAGTGCGTCGATTCGTGCATCAAGCGGCGGGTGCGATGAAAACAATTCAGCCATGCCTTTGCCACTTGCAATACCAAAGGCCATCATTGAGCCTTCTAATTGCGAAGGATGGTTTTGCTTTAATCGCTCAAGGGCTGATCGCATTTTGTCAGCACCAACTAGTTTTGCTGCGCCGCTGTCGGCTGCAAACTCACGTTTACGGCTGTAACTTGCAACTACTATGCTTGCTAGTACACCAAATAATACTTGGAATAACATATCGAATAAGAAGTATGTCCAGCTACTGCCACCCTCTTCTTCATCGCTATTAATAAAGTTATCTACTATGCCTGCCAGTACTTTTGCGGCAAATATTACAAAGGTGTTTACCACGCCTTGTATTAGCGTAAGCGTTACCATGTCGCCGTTAGCAATATGCGATACTTCGTGGGCAAGTACGGCTTCGGCTTGATCTTTGGTCATGTTGTGCATTAAGCCTGTGCTTACTGCCACTAACGAGTTGTTTTTACTTGGACCTGTTGCAAATGCGTTCATTTCTGGGCTGTCGTAAATAGCCACTTCTGGCATTTTAATACCTGCTTTTTGTGCTTGCGCAGATACCGTTTGTACAAGCCAATGTTCGGTTTCGTTTCGAGGCTGCGTAATTACATGCGCGCCTGTTGATTTTTTAGCGATCCATTTCGACATAAATAACGAAATAAACGATCCACCAAAACCAAATACGGTGGCTATAAGTAAAATTCCGCCTAGGCTACGATGGCTTAAGCCCAGCGCGCTCATGATTATTGAAAGCACTACACCTAATACCAACATAACCGCTAGGTTAGTTAATAAAAACAAAAATACACGTTTCATATTGTCCTCACAAAAATAGGTTTGATCACCGAACATAAAATTAAATTAGGTTAAAGCAATCACTGCGTTATGACACACTATGTCATAACGTTAGCGCTATTTTGTGACAAACTATGTCATAACACAAGTGTTATTTATGTGTTTATTGATAATTTTTTTAGGAAGAGTTTTACAGCAAATTTAAATATGAAGTTTCTTTATAAATCAGCTTATTACAAGCTATGATTTAGCTCTGCCATATCAATTGGAAATCCACGCTCGTGTGCCAATATGCGTGCAACTTTGCCAATTTTGTCGCTGCTATTATGTTTAAGGTACGACCATTGATGGGTACTGCGGTGATGATTTACAGCAGTATCGCTGCTTATTATTCCCAATTTTATAAATTCACCCACTATCTGATCTGCCGCTATTAACGTTGACGATGCTTTAACATTTTCGGCCCGCGCATAATTAATATGCGAATATAAACTTACATCGGCTACGCGCAAAGTGTCGTCATCACCTGGGATTTGTTGCCCGCCAAACAAGGCATTATTTTGTTTATTAGCAGTTTTAAACGCAGGTACAAACTCGGCTACATAATCAATTGCTGTTTGGGTACGTGTTTGCAATGCTGCTTTGTCCCACCCATCTTTAATATAATGCAGGTATTTATTGGGGAGTTTAGGTTGTGCGCTCATTGGCGTTGCATCAGCTAACCCATCATTAAACAATGTAATGTTGTTAGTCATGCCATGTATTTGAAAATATCCGTTAGGGTAAGGCGTCAGCTGCGCCATACCTTCTGGCGTACCACGGTTACCATAAATAATTATTTCGGGTATTTGCCCACCAGCACCTTGCCAATGAGTAATGTAAGAGGCTTTAAATTCGACCATGCGTTTTACATCTACCCCAACCAGGTCGTCAATAATACCGGTTTGAAAACCACACGCATTAATAAGGTAATCTACCTCAATGGTTTGTGTATCGACTTGTGTATCGGTTTGAGTATCAGGTTGTTCATCAAGGCTTGGCTCTGATTGGTATTCAATGCGCCACTTAAGTGTTTGCTTATCATTATTGGTATTTATAACTGGCGATACATTTTTAACACTGGTGCTTGTTAAAACGTGAGCGTGTTTGTACTGTGCAAGTGCTAGTTGTGCACTGGCCGATAAACGAAATATATTCCAACCATATTCTTGTGCAACAATAAGCGGAAACTTTAGCTTATTTAAATCTAAATGCTTAGCCACGGGTATCATCCACTCATCTAACGACGTGGGCTTCGCTACTTGTTTTTGCTTAGCAAGCTTTAGCATTTGCTCATAACTATATAACTGATAATAATGCTCTGGCTCGCCTAATACTTTGTTAGCGCTGTCTTGCTCTACAAGCTCGCTATAGGCTTTTACTAATTTATTTAAACGCGGAAATAAGTCCTCGGGTGAGTCGTCATCGCGCTTAGGCACTGCAAATACTGTAGGGCGAACATCGATGGTGTGAGGATAAAGGCGAGCAATATCTATACATTGCTTAAGTAAATCTATGCAGTCTTCGTCGGGTATTTCACGGTATAAGTTGCCACCTGCATGCAAATGGCACATTGGAGGGCCATCAATTAACGACTTTTTCTTTTCAAGTACATAAGTTTCTAACCCTAACGCAGCAAGTCTAATGGCTATTGTGGCGCCAGCTGTGCCTCCACCTATTATACCTACGCGTTTTTTAGGTAAGCCATAGTTTAGTGCTTTTGGCTCAGCGCTTACGTGCGCATCTGGGGCGTAGTTTTCAATAAATGGGTGCGTCATATAGTCGTTATGTCCTTAGTAACATTGTCTTTAAGCAAGCTATGTATTTATAAACGTTTATATGTGTACTAAGGCTGACTATTTCAAGATTTACCTAACAAAGTAGCTTTTTTAAAACCGCTTAAGTGTTTATAGATAACGCACTAAGCAAGCTTTTGTATATTTGTAACTTAGGAGTTTGCTCGCTGTATGGGCTTATGGCAAGTATTGGAAACGGTAAACGTGCTTTAAGTGAATCAAGGTTTGCTTGGTACTCGTCCATGTTTTTATCGACTTGGTTTGCAATCCAACCAACGCAGTTTATTCCCATACTTTGCATATGCGCAGCGGTTAGTAACGCATGATTTAAGCAACCTAGCTTCATACCAACAACCAGTATTACCGGTAGTTGCTCTGCTTTAACCCAGTCGTATAAATACTCCGTATTGTTAATAGGTAACGCCCAGCCACCAGCACCTTCGGTAAGTATGTAATTAGCGCCCTGCTGTTTTACATCATTATAAGCATCACTTAGTTTATCAATAGTAATACTAACCCCAACTTGCTCAGCGGCTATGTGCGGCGCAATAGGTGGCGCAAACGCAAACGGATTTACTACGTCGTATTTAGCGCTGACTGTTGCGCTTTCCATTAGTATTAGAGCATCAGCATTTACTAGTTGATCGAATGCCATTTCGCAGCCAGCAGCAAGGGGTTTAAAGCCAATGGCTTGTTTTTTGTGTTGGGCAAGTAACTTTAATAGCAAACTGGTAACGTGGGTTTTTCCGGCATCGGTGTCGGTGCCTGTTATAAAAAATTCTTTCATGCGTTGCCTTTAATGTCTTTGGGCTTATTTAGTGTTTTTCTAATGATAACAGCACCACATGATAAGACACACATGCTTTGTTATTTATAAGCGGATACGCACTGCATACTTTTTGTAGCGCCGATTTAGTAAGTAACCCCTGGCGTGTATTGGTATGATTTTGCGTAGTTGCACCTATAGCTTTAATTGAGGCAATAGCTTTTAAAGGTGTTGTGTATTCATCGGTGTAAATACGTTTTTGAGCGCTGTTAATAGTAAACCCTGCTTTTTGGACTGATTGGTTTATATGCAACTCACTATTAAAGGTATTTATGTGGCTGTTAGAATCAAGCGCTGCAAAGGCTGTTTTTATTTCGTTAAGTGAGCCCTCTACCACAGTGCTTATATACGCCTGCCCGCCTGGTTTTAATATGTTGTAAAGTGATTGCATTAAAGCCGAAAAATTAGCAGACCACTGCACTGCAAAGTTACTGTAAATAACATCAACACTGTTTGCTTGTAGCGGTAAGTTATCCATATCGGCGCATATTTTTGGTGCGGTTAAATTACTACTTTGCAGCATGCTTATGCTCAAATCCATGGCAATAACGCTTGCAAACATACTTTGTAAGGTATGTGTATTAACAAGCGGGCCTGCGCCTAAATCAACACAAAGCTTATTTTTATTAAAGCCTGGTTTTATGAGTGAAAATAGATCGCTCGCAGCATGTTTTTGTACATTTGCATGGGTGTTATAACGCGCTGCCGCTTTTGAAAACTTACTTTGGGTGGACTTTTTAAGCTCCTTGCTTAAATCCTTGTTTAACTCTATATCCAATTCGCTACTTACTAGGCACGGTTTTACAAGTTGTGTTTGCACTAGATCTGTTTTTAATACTGGCTGAGCAGTCATGCTATTGCACCTACTAAATGCTTAACTAAGTGCGTTATGTCTTGCTCGGTATGTGCGGCGGTTAAAGTAATGCGTAAACGTGAGGTGTTATTTGCAACCGTCGGCGGCCTAATTGCAGTAAGCCAAATACCCTGTTGTTTAAGTTTATCTGCCGCTTGCAACGTTTGCTCAGCACAGCCTAATACTATGGGTTGTATGGCGGTGTTTGATTCCATTACAGCAATATTGTGAGTTTTAGCGAGTTGCTTAAATAATGCAATATTGGCATTTAGCTTATCGCGTTTATAATCAGCTGTTTTTATGCTTTTAATACGCGCAAGTGTGTGACTTGCCATAAGCGGCGACATAGCGGTTGAATACGTGTAATCGCGATTAAATTGCAGCATGTAATCAATAAACTGTTTACTGCCTAATACACAGGCGCCACTACTAGCCACTGCTTTACCAAAGGTAATGACTAATATATCTGGCAGCGTTTGAGTAATAAACGCTTCGCAACTGCCCAAACCGGTTTTGCCTAATGCACCAAAGCCGTGTGCGTCGTCAATCATTAGCCATGCGTTGTGCTGTTTTGCAAGTGCGAGTAATTCTTTAAGAGGCGCGGTATCGCCATCCATCGAAAATACGCCTTCGCTTATAATTAGCTTGTTTTGCGCTTTTGATTTTTCGAGCCGTGAACGTAAATGGTTCATGTCGTTGTGATTAAAACGCACTAATGCCGCGTTAGAGTGCATAGCCCCGTCAATCAAGCTTGCATGATTTAACTTATCTTGAAAAATAGCGCTGTTTTGCGCAGCCGCTTTATCTTGAAACAACGCTTTAATTACGCTGCTATTAGCGCTAAATCCTGAGTTAAATAGCATGCCTGCACCATAACCAAGTTGCTCACACATATAGTGTTCAAGCGCTTTTTGCTGCGCCTGATAACCTGTCACTAATGCGGAGCTGTGGCTGCCTAATGCTTGGGAGTCATTAATATTAACAGCCACATCTCCAAAGCCTAAGTAATCATTACTGGCAAAATTAAGATAGGTTTTATTATTAACCGTTATGGTGCGCGCTGTTGCATGTTGCACTACGTGGCGCTTACGAAGTAACGCATCTTGCAGGCGAGCCTGCAGATGCGCATTTATAAAATCAAAAGGCATTGATATAAGCCTACGCTTCGTAAAACAATTCAGAGGTTGCTTTGTCGGCTACTTGCGATGAAAGCGAGGCTTCTACTGCTTCGTCTGAATAGTCATGACGCGTTTCGGGGTTCATGCCTAGTTTTTTGATGAGGTTCATATCGGCATCAGCGTCTGGGTTTTCGGTGGTAAGAAGTTTGTCGCCATAAAATATTGAGTTAGCGCCTGCAAAAAAGCACATTGACTGCATTTGCTCGTTCATGGCATTACGCCCTGCCGATAAACGCACATAGCTGTGTGGCATCATAATACGTGCTGTTGCTATGGTACGTATAAATTCAAAGTGATCTAAATCTTCTGCGTTTTCAAGCGGTGTGCCTTTAACTTTAACCAGCATATTAATAGGTACGCTTTCTGGTTGTTGTGGCAAGTTAGCTAGTTGCATAAGTAACCCATAACGGTCGCTTGCTTGTTCGCCCATACCGACTATTCCGCCTGAGCATACTTTCATACCGGCATCGCGTACGTGGTCAATGGTATTTAATCTATCTTGAAAAGTACGGGTTGATATAATTTGCTCGTAATACTCAGGTGACGTGTCGAGATTGTGATTGTAGTAATCAAGCCCAGCGTCGCGAAGTTCATGAGCTTTTTCGTTTGTGAGTTTACCCAGCGTCATACAGGTTTCTAACCCTAGCTCTTTTACTTCTTTAACCATTTGCGAAATGTATGGCATGTCTCTGTCTTTTGGATCTGACCATGCAGCGCCCATACAAAAACGGGTAGCGCCTTTTTGTTTTGCAAGGCGTGCTTGCTCTACTACTTTTTCTACTTCTATTAAGCGCTCACGTTCTAGATCGGTTCGGTAATGGCCCGACTGCGGGCAGTACTTACAATCTTCTGGGCAAGCGCCTGTTTTAATTGATAACAACGTAGAAATTTGCACTTCATTTGGGTTGAAGTTAGCACGGTGAACCGATGCGGCTTTAAAAAGTAAATCGTTAAATGGCATTTCAAATAATGCTTTAACTTCAGCGTGGGTCCAATCGTGACGAACAGGTGCAAGTTCCATAATACTCTCTTATTTTTTCTCAGTGGTGATATTGGCTTAGTCTACGAGTTGAAGTAACATTGTCAACGAAGCCCACCAAGTTAAAGTTTACATATGATTAAAAAGAATACGATTGACCTTGATTTTGATCGTGACCACATTTGGCATCCATATACATCTATGACTAAGCCAATTCCGGTATACCCCGTTACACATGCTAATCACAATATTATTCACCTAGAAACTGGCGAGCAATTAATCGATGGCATGGCCTCGTGGTGGAGCGCAATACATGGCTATAATCACCCTGTTATAAATAGCGCCATGATTGAGCAAATTAATAATATGAGCCACATTATGTTTGGCGGTATTACGCATAACAGCGCGGTAGAGCTTTGCAAAAAAATAGTAAATATAACGCCGCCTAGTTTAACTAAAGTGTTTTTAGCCGACAGCGGATCGGTAAGTGTTGAAGTAGCAATAAAAATGGCGCTGCAATATTGGTTGAGCCAAGGTATTACTACAAAACAAAAATTAATGACGCCTTACAAGGGCTACCATGGCGACACCTTTGCAGCCATGAGCGTATGCGACCCCGTTAACTCAATGCATAGTTTATATTCAGGCTTTTTACCTGAGCATGTATTTGTACCCGCACCGGTTAGTAAATTTGATAGCGAGTTTAACCAAGCTGAAGCCCAAGAGCTTAAGGAATACTTTAAAGCAAACCACAGCCAAGTAGCCGCCTTTATAATTGAGCCTATTGTACAAAACGCGGGGGGGATGAACTTTTATCACCCCGATTATTTAGCCTGCGTGCGTAAATTTTGCACCCAATATAACGTACTGCTAATTTGCGACGAAATAGCCACAGGCTTTGGCCGTACAGGTAAATTATTTGCTGTAGAGCACGCCAATATAGAGCCCGATATAATGTGTATTGGTAAAGCATTAACTGGCGGCTCAATGACGCTATCGGCCACTATAACAAGTGATAAAATAGCCATTGGCATAAGCGAAGGCGAAGCAGGTGTTTTAATGCACGGCCCCACTTTTATGGGTAACCCGCTTGCCTGTGCTGCGGCCTGCGCAAGTATTGATTTATTACTTGAGCAAAACTGGCAACATCGAATAAAGCAAATAAACACCCAGCTACAACAACTTAATAAATGCAGTGAACTAGATGCGGTTGCCAATGTGCGTACCTTAGGTGCAATAGGCGTTGTTGAACTAAACGAGGCTGCTGGCAATGTTGATGTTGCTAAAATTCAGGCTTATTTTGTAGAGCAAGGTGTATGGATACGTCCATTCGGTAAACTAATTTACCTTATGCCACCGTATATAAGTGACGATGCAAGTATAAAAACACTGTGTGATGCCATTTATAATGCCATTAAAGGCAAGCATTACGCTTAATAGTCGGTCTCAATAACTAATCCTAATACAGGTTATAGCGCTATTTACTGTAACCTACCGCTACATTTAGTGTTTTTATCTATTAAGCGAGTTTGTGGTTATTGATCTCGTTAACTATTAGCTATATGATAATGTCTATCATTTACAATTACCTTTTTGGACTTCTTTGCTATGAAATTACTATTTAAACCAGCCAAAACTTTAGGTGCAAGCCTTTTACTAGCCTCGGCGTTTATGGCTCAACCAGTATTAGCTAACGGCCCTATTGGCGAGCATGTTAATCATCTTCAAGCTAACCTTAAAAGTTACGCAGAAGAAGTAGAATGGATGGTAGGCAAAGTTGATACCATGGTAAGCGACTACGACACTAAAGGCGCAAAAGCTGTAAAAACTGATGATTTAATTGAATACTGGGAGTCAGTTAAGTTTCACAGCGCAATAGAAACTAACTTCGTACCGGTATACGCTTCTATTTGGCAGGGTCTTTATGGCGTAAAAATGGCCATTGATAATAAACAGCCTGCTGAGGAAGTTCGTAAACAACAAAAAGCGATGAACATAGCCTTGTGGCAAGGCCTTGGGGCTGTTAAGCTTGCTGCAAAATTCCAGCAAAAAGGCTTGTTAGACACTGTAAAAGCAACCGCTACGAAAGAAATGACACAAAGTGCCACAATTGATGAAATTAAGCACAAATTAGACCGTGTAGTAGCTAAATTTGCTGAGCGTTTACAAGACGAAGCAACTGAAATTGTTCACGATACTTATCTACACCTGTTTGAAGGCGTTGAAGGTACACTTATTGAGCAAGACGCTAACCTAGTTGAAGTGCTGGAAAAAGACTTTAACGTAACACTGCCACTAGCAATTAAAAACAGCAAAAGCGTAGATGAAGTACGCGATGTGATCAGTGATATGCAAACAAAATTAGACCGCGCTAAGGTTTTAATAGAAAAAGCCGAAAAAGCCCGTAAGGATGTATTTTAAGTGAAGCGTAGGACCTTTATTCAAGGCCTAGCTGCGTTAGGGGTGGTTGGCTCATTGCCACTGTCTCTTTCTCGTGCGCTAGCCGCTGATATAGCAAACCCAGTTTCTGTTGACGATTTACCAAAGCTTAAAGGCGAGTTAACCCTTTATTTAGGCCGAGGCGAAGGTGGTTTGTATGAAAACGTATTGCAAGCAATCCAGAAAAAAAATCCAGACTTTAAACTCGGTATACGCCGAGGTCCTACTGCTGCTTTAGCAAATACGATTGTTGCAGAAGCTAAAGCCGGCGTTCGCCGCGCTGATTTATTTTGGGCGGTTGATTCAGGCGCAATTGGTTTAGTAACCGATGCAGGCCTTGCACAACCTATCCCAGGTGATTTATCTGCTCAGTTACAACCACAGTTTAGATATAAAGAGTGGGCTCCAGTAACTGGCCGTATTCGTACATTGCCATATAACACGTCGCGTTTAACTAAAGATCAAATTCCAACAAGTATTATGGAAATTGCCGACAGCGATTTAAGTATTGGCTGGGCACCCGCCTACGCTTCTTTTCAATCGTTTGTAACCGCAATGCGAATTTTAGAAGGCGATGACAAAACCGCTAAGTGGCTTAAAAAGATTCAAAAACGTGCTAAAACATACGCCGGCGAGCTAGGTGTTGTTATGGGCGTTGAGCGCGGTGAAGTTGATATTGGTTTTGCAAATCACTATTACACTTTGCGTTTAAAATCAGGTAAGCCTGATGCCAAGCTAGATTTAGCATTTACACAAAATGATGCGGGCTGTTTAGTAAATGCGTCGGGTGTATTAGCGCTTAACGACGATCCGCTTGCTACTAACTTTATGCGTTACTTACTAAGTAAAGAAGTACAAGGTTACTTAGCCAGTGAAGCGTACGAAATTCCGTTAGTAAATGGTATTACCCAACCTGAGGGTTTACCGTCACTTGCTAATATTTCCCCACCTAAAGTAGATTTAACACAGCTTGCTGATTTACGCCCTACTATAGATTTGATGCGTAGCAGCGGCGTATTGTAATGAGAATACCTGCCTCTTATCCAATGGCGCTGCTTGCAGCGCTTGTTGCGCTAACCCCTGTTTATGTATTAATTGTGCTTGCAAGTGATGCAAGCTCAGTGTTTGACACCCACAATCTTCAAATTTTAGGTAACACGTTATCGTTAATGGGTTTAACGGTACTCGGATCTATTTTAATTGGTGTGCCACTGGCGTTTATTAGCGCGTATGTGCATTTGCCATTTAAAAAACTCTGGCTAGTTGTATTTGCGGCGCCGCTGGCAATCCCCAGTTATATTGGCGCGTTTACACTTTATGCTGCTTTTGGCCCCGGTGGCGAAATAAACACCTTAACAGGAATAGAAACACCATCAATGTATGGCCTAACAGGCGCTGCAATTGTGATGACGCTTTATACTTTCCCGTTTGTAATGATGACAACTCGCTCATCCCTACTAAGCCTTGATGCAAGCATGGTTAATGCTGCACGAACGCTGGGTATGTCGATGACGCAAAGTATATTTAAAGTTATATTACCGCGCGTAGTTAACGGTATTGCAGCAGGCTCTTTGTTAGTCGCCCTTTATACATTATCAGACTTTGGCACGCCCGCAATGATGCGCTTAGATACGTTTACCCGCGTAATTTACGTTGAATACAACGCTTTTGCGTTAGGGCGCGCAGCCATGCTTTCGCTTCAGCTAATGGTTATTGTTGGCTTTTTACTTTTAGTTGAATCACAAATAAAAACAGCCCCTGAGCGCCAAGGTCGCCCGTTAATTTTATTCCCAAGCAGACTACAGTTAAGTGCAATATTTATTACGTTTGCACCTGTTTTACTACTCGCTATTGGCTTGCCTTTGGCTATATTTTCGCTTTGGTTAGCTCGTGATGGTTTTAGCTCATTTGATTTTAATATTGCGTGGAACTCTACGTATGCATCGGGTATTGCGGCAATTGTAGCCGTTATCGTTGCGATCCCCGTTGCACATGCCGCACTGAGTGGAAAAGCGGGTCGTATAATGGAGCGTGTTACTTACTTTGGTTTTGGTATTCCGGGTATAGTAATGGGCACAGCGCTTGTTTACGGTGGATTGCAGTTGCCGTTTTTATACCAAACACTAGGACTGCTTATTATTGCTTATATGCTGCGGTTTTTACCACTTGCTGTAGGCTCTGTTAGAACAAGCACCGAACACTTAGATCCAAGCTTAGTAAAGTCTGCGCGCGTATTAGGGGCAAGCCCACGTGAAGTATTTACTCGTATAACACTGCCTTTAACTATGCGCGGTATTATCGCCGGTGCAGCACTGGTATTTTTAGAGTCAATGCGCGAACTCGAAGCCACGCTACTACTTGGCCCAACAGGGTTTGAAACCCTCTCTACATATTTATGGCGTGTATACGAAGCGGGCTATTTTGGTCGCGCTGCTATTCCTGGATTATTGTTAGTAGTGATATCTGCCTGCGGGTTAGCTATTATGATGTCTGGCGAAAAACGCAACCAGTTTGAACATTAAGGATTTAAGAAACAATGCTATCTGTAAGTCAGTTGTCTATAGATTATGGCAGTAACCGCGTAGTAAGCGATTTAAACTTATCGCTGGGTGAAAACGAAATCCTTATGCTTGTAGGGCCAACAGGTTGCGGTAAAAGTACAATTTTACAAGCCCTTGCTGGCCTTATACCTATTAGCGAAGGCGAAATAAACACGGGTAAATGGCGCGCTACACCCAAATTAACAATACCTCCTGAAAAACGCAGTGTAGGTATGGTATTTCAAGATTTTGCGTTATTTCCGCACTTAACCGTACAGCAAAACATTTGCTTTAGATTAAAAGATACAGCCCCTGCTGAGTATTGGATAAACCTACTTGGACTGAGCGATTTTAGAGATAAAAAACCAGCTACGCTTTCTGGCGGACAAAAGCAACGTGTTGCACTTGCGCGCACCCTTGCCCACCAACCTGATTTTGTATTGCTTGATGAGCCGCTTTCAAACTTAGATGCCGCCCTTAAAGACATGCTTCGTTGGGATATTAGAAACGCACTTAAAGCAGCTGGCGTACCGGCGATTTGGGTAACACACGACCAAGAAGAAGCACTCTCAGTTGGCGATCGTGTTGGTGTACTTAAAGGCGGCAAAATTCAGCAAATCGATACACCCGAGCGCTGCTTTAGTACCCCAAATAATCGCTTTGTGGCACGCTTTTTAGGTGAAGCCAGCTTTATTAGCGGCCAATTTAGCCAAGGACAAGCCACTACCTCAATTGGTAATGCTCCCGCTCATGGCGTTGACTGTGAAAGTGGCGACGTTGATGTACTACTTCGACCAGACGATGTGTTACTTGTACAAAGCAGTGTTGGCAATAACGGCGAAGTAATTTGGGTACGTTTTGAAGGTGGCAGCCGCTTGTGTGCTGTAAAACTTGCGTGCTCTACGGTTGTAACTAGCCGAGTAAGCCATGAAGTTGTTGTAAACCCTGGCGACGAAGTGCATGTATCACTAAGTACCTCGCACCCATTAGCGGTTTATAAATCTATAGACTGATTAAAATATTGATGTAGGCATTAATTTAAACATTAATACCTACATCAATACTTACTATTTAGACCCAAAATTCAGTTTAAATACGTTCCCCGTTAAAACCCTATTTCGCTTAAAACTAATACTTTTTACCTTTAAAAAGCTCACTATAGCCAATAAACAACAATAATATGCATGTTAAATTATGAACCTCTTGCTATTAATCAGCTGTTGCTGTTTACTGAACAAAGATTAATGTTAAATAGTTCCTCTCAGATATCACTTATCAGGTTACGCCTTTTATATTAGTTAAAACCACACACAAACATTAAAACACATTATTAAGCATTGCTTTTAGCTAACGAATTATAAAAATAAAGCTATATTCAAGCATTGCTGAACCTTAATTATCCTTTAAACGTTTATAAAGTTGTTCAGCCCTTAATGGTACAAAGGATCTAGATAGTGAATAAAATAAGTACCAAGAAAGAACTGTTAGAATACTCCGAAAGTATTGTAAACACGGTTCGAGAACCACTGATTGTTTTAGACCAACATTTAAGAGTAGTTACAGCAAGCCGCTCATTTTATGAGTTTTTTCGCGCTAATCACAAAGACACAGTCGGGAAACTAATATACAACCTTGGTAATAATCAATGGAACATTCCTAAGCTTCGAGAATTATTAGAAACCATATTGCCTCAAAAAACGAGCTTTGATGATTATAAAGTTGAGCACAATTTTAAAACAATTGGTTGGCGTACAATGCTGCTCAACGCAAGGCAAATTAAACGTACTCAGTCAAAAGATCGTATTATTTTATTGTCTATCGAGGACATTACTGAACGTAACGCAATTCAAGAAGGACTCGTAAAAGCGAATAAAGAGCTAGAAGTGCTAACGAGTGACTTGGAAAGTGCTGCTCGAGTTAAGTCAGAGTTTTTAGCAAATATGTCGCATGAACTGAGAACCCCGCTTAATTCTATTAATGGTTTTTCTGAGGTACTCTACGACGAAACATTTGGCACTTTAAATGACAAACAAAAACAGTATGTTAAAAATGTATTGGTGAGCGGCAAACATTTACTGTTACTTATTAATGAAATACTGGATATGGCAAAGATTGAAGCAGGCAAAATGAGTCTAACCATCTCTCATTTGCCGATACGCCAAGTATTGCACGAAATTACAGGGCTTACAGCAGATACAGCTAACCAGAAAAAATTGAATATGTGTCTTGATATTGCTGATGACTTGCCACCAATTGAAGCTGACTCCCTTAAGGTTAAACAGATACTTTATAATTTGCTTTCAAATGCAGTGAAGTTTACACCCGATGAGGGTCAAATTGGCGTTAAAACACGACATACTGATACAGAAATAGAAATAATAATTTGGGATACGGGTATAGGTATTGCTGCTGAAAATATGGAAAAAATATTTGAAGGCTTTTTTCGCATAGAAACCCCCTACTCTAGATTGACAGAAGGTACAGGACTTGGACTGCCTATTGCAAAAAGTCTAGTAAAGTTGCATGGAGGCGAATTTGTTATTGAATCTGAAGGTGTTAATAAAGGCACATCGGTTCGTATAACTTTGCCAATTAAACAAAAATCTGTGGTAAAGCATAATGAAATCCAAAATAGTTATAGTTGATGATAATGCAAATAATCTATTGCTAGAGGAAGATCTTTTACTCATGGCAAATTTTGAAGTATTTACTGCTATGAATGCAAAAGATGCGCTTTTGACAATAAAGCGTGAGACTCCTAAAATTATTATATTAGATGTTCAACTCCCAGATATGTCTGGGACAGAAGTTGCTAAAATTTTGCGAGGTGAAAAAGAAACGGCAAATATCCCTATTGTTTTTGTTACGGCTTCTGTTTTACCCGCTGATATAGACCAATTACTGTGTATACCTAACAGTGCTTATATTTCTAAACCTATAGATACACGCACATTCGCCCAACAAATAAGTTTATACATAAAGTAATAACCGATTAGGTTTAAACTTTAACACACAGGAAAGTCTAATGAAAGATGATGCTTTAATTTTGGTTGTAGATGACAACCTACAAAATATTGAACTTATGCAAGCTTATCTTGAACCCAAGGGATATAAAACAGTTACAGCAACTAGTGGGCAAGAAGCATTAGACATTTTGGCACAACAACCAATCGATCTTATTTTACTTGATATTATGATGCCGGGTATGAACGGCTTTGAAGTAACGCGCCGTGTTAGAGAAGATGCTCTATTAAAGCTATTACCTATCGTACTTATTACTGCTTTAAGAGAGACAAAAGAGCGAGTTAAAGGGATTGATGCTGGTTGCGATGATTTTATTACAAAACCTGTAGACAAAAACGAATTGTTATCGCGTGTTAAATCCCTTCTTAAAATTAAAGACTATAACGATTTAAGAACAAATTATCAGAGACAATTAGAAGCTGAAGTAGCCCAAAGAACGCAATCTTTAAAACAAGCAATGCAAAGCCTAAAAAACGCATCGCTTGAGACAATAAATAGATTAACCAAAGCTGCTGAATATAAAGATGAAGAAACAGGTGCACATATTCAACGAATGAGCTTATATTCTGAAGCCGTCGCGCGTAGTGTTGGATTAGATGAAACAACAGTTGAAAATATTTTATTTTCAGCATCTATGCATGACCTTGGTAAAATCTCAACGCCTGACCATATTTTGCTAAAAGCGGGTCAATTAGATGCCGCAGAATGGGAAATAATGAAACAGCATACTGTTGTAGGCGCTAATATACTTTCAGGCTCTGATTCTGAAGTTATTAAACTAGGTGAAATTATTGCCCGCTCACATCACGAAAAATGGGACGGCTCTGGTTATCCTGATGGCTTAAAAGGGAATGACATCCCTATTGCTGCACGCGTGGTTGCTATTGCTGACGTATTTGATGCCCTTTCATCTAAGCGCCCTTATAAAAAGTCATTTTCACAAGAGAAAACATTTGCCATTATTAAAGAAGGAAGCGGTAATCACTTTGATCCCGCAGTAGTGGATGCTTTTTTTGCAGTTCAAGAAGAGATTTTAGCAATTAAACAAAAGTATGCTGAAAAGTAACATGTCCATAATTAATTAGAGAAAACCCAATGAACGGACCAAACCCCAATAATCCTTCACCAATGGAAGGTTTTCCTCAAGTAGGTTTTTATATTTGACGATAGAACAATAAATACGCTGCTAGATATAGCTTGGTGAGATTGGAGCAATGAAAAAATCACTGCTCATTTAGATGCTATAACTCAAAATAATTTAGACGTGCTGCCTAAAATTTAGCACTACCACTCAAACATGTAGGCCATTTTGCTTATTGTTTTAAGCGGGACATTATGCGAGTTACGTTTAGCATATAAGTGCTGCATTGATTTGTCTTTCACTTCACCCACTATCACTTCTTTTACTTGATAACCTAAAGCAACAGCAGCTTGAGTGTAAGCTATAAATTCCCACTTTTTAATATTGGTGTTATCTACAATTACCAATGGCATACCTTGAGCAAGTGCATTTATAAAGCGCGCTAAATTTAAATTATGAAATTGCGACAATTTAAATTTATCGAAATGATATTCGCCCTGCTCATTAATAAAGTAATCATCAGTTGAGCAGATTAGGTATTGGCTTTCGTCAACTCCACCTAATTCGTCAGCAAGGCTTTGCGCGTAGTAAGACTTACCGCTTCCTGGTAGTCCTCGTAAAATAAAAACTTGTTTCATAGCATCGATTTTTTAAGTGTGAATAAATAGTAATTTGATTTGTTTGTTAATAATGCCACAAAATCATTAAGTTTAAGAGCAACAAATCATAATAGTAGTAATTAAACTCTAAAAACTGTTTAAAAATAAACCGCATGCATAAAAACTTTTAAAGAGTTGCCCACAATAGTTTTTTTATTCAACTTTACTAGGTAAGATACAGGGTTCAAGTGCAGCGCCGTTTATGTGCAATTTATGCCCGAGTGCTGCGCACAGTTAAAATAAAATAGTTAGGCAACTTATATCATTGGAGTGAAGATGAGCCATTTAGCGATTTCAGAGCTATTAAAAGGCAATGTTGCGGTAGACAGCCAAGTAACAATTAAGGGCTGGATCCGTACTCGCCGCGATTCAAAAGCAGGAATTTCATTTTTAGCCGTTCATGACGGTTCGTGTTTTGATCCTATTCAAGCGGTAGTTCCTAATTCACTGAATAATTATGATGAAGTTACTAGCTTAACAGCCGGTTGTTCTGTGTCGGTTACTGGTGTTTTAGTACAATCTGCTGGTCAAGGTCAATCTTACGAAATTCAAGCTAATACAGTGACTGTATTAGGTTGGGTAGAAAACCCAGATTCATACCCAATGTCGGCAAAGCGCCACAGCATTGAGTACTTACGTGAGCACGCTCACCTTCGCCCTCGTACAAATATGATTGGCGCGGTAACTCGTGTACGTAACTGTTTAGCACAAGCTATTCACCGTTTTTACCACGAGCAAGGCTTTTACTGGATCAGCACGCCAATTATTACGGCAAGTGACTGTGAAGGTGCTGGCGAAATGTTCCGTGTATCTACGCTTGATATGCAAAACTTACCGCTTACAGACAAAGGCGAAGTTGATTACAGCGAAGATTTCTTCGGTAAAGAAGCATTCCTTACTGTATCTGGCCAGTTAAATGGCGAAACTTACGCTTCTGCAATGTCAAAAATTTACACGTTTGGCCCAACATTCCGTGCAGAAAATTCAAATACATCACGCCACCTTGCAGAATTTTGGATGGTAGAGCCTGAAGTTGCGTTTGCTGATTTAGAAGACATCGCAAAACTTGCTGAAAATATGCTTAAGTATGTGTTTAAAGCCGTACTTGAAGAGCGCCGTGATGACATGGAATTTTTTGCACAACGTGTAGAAAAAACCGCAATTACTCGCTTAGAAGAATTTGTAGATAAAGACTTTGCCCAAGTTGATTACACCGACGCTGTAGAAATTCTTAAAACGTGTGGTAAAAAGTTTGAGTACGCTGTTGAATGGGGTGTAGATTTACAGTCTGAGCACGAGCGTTACTTAGCAGAAGAGCACTTTAAAGCACCAGTAGTTATTAAAAACTACCCGCGCGACATTAAAGCATTTTACATGCGCCAAAACGAAGACGGTAAAACCGTTGCCGCAATGGACGTAGTAGCGCCTGGTATTGGTGAGATCATTGGTGGTTCACAACGTGAAGAGCGCCTTGATGTACTTGATGCTCGCCTTGAAGAAATGGGCTTAAACAAAGAAGATTACAGCTGGTACCGCGATTTACGTAAATACGGTAGTGTGCCACATTCAGGCTTTGGTTTAGGCTTTGAACGCTTGGTTGCTTATGTAACAGGTATGGGTAACGTACGTGACGTTATTGCCTTCCCTCGTACTAAAGGCAGCGCAACTTACTAATACTAAGTTAGCCGTTTCTAAATACTAAAAACCAGCCAATTGGCTGGTTTTTTTGTGTCTTTAATTTACCGAATAAAAAAGCCGCAGCACTCAAAGAGCACCACGGCTTTCAACCAGAATAAATTTTAGTTAACAGCTATAAAGCATTTTCTAACTGTGGCAGTACTTCAAATAAATCAGCCACTAAACCGTAATCAGCAACTTGAAAAATAGGTGCGTCTGGGTCTTTATTAATTGCGACGATTACTTTTGAGTCTTTCATACCGGCTAAATGCTGTATAGCACCGCTAATACCTACCGCTATATATAAGTTAGGCGCTACAATTTTACCTGTTTGCCCTACTTGCATATCGTTAGGTACAAAGCCTGCGTCAACTGCGGCGCGCGATGCACCAATGGCTGCACCTAGTTTATCGGCAATGCCATTAAGTAGTGCGAAGTTTTCACCATTTTGCATACCACGACCACCTGATATAACAACGGTGGCTGCTGTAAGCTCTGGGCGTTCTGATTCGGTTTGTTCAACACTTACAAAGCTACTTAATTGCGAATCAGATACTGTATCAATGCTTGTTACAGCGGCTGCTGATTGCTCGCCTTGTAAATCAAAGCTACTTGCACGCACGGTAATTACTTTTTTGCTATCGAGTGACTTAACCGTTGCGATTGCATTACCTGCATAAATAGGACGTTTAAATGTATCTGCGTCCACTACTGCGATAATTTCAGAAATTTGTGCAACATCTAATAACGCAGCAACACGTGGCATAAAGTTTTTACCAGTTGTAGTGGCACTTGCCACAATGTGGCTGTAGGTGTCGCTAAGAGATAGAACTAAATCGGTCATGCTCTCAGCTAACTGATGCTCATACACGCTGTTATCGGCAACTAAAACATTAGCTACGCCATCAATGCTAGCAACTTGTGAGCTCATTGCACTTAGGCTTTTACCTGCAATAAGTACATCAACAGGAAAACCCATTTTTAGTGCGGCGTTAATTGTTTTTGAGGTTTCTGGTTTTAAAGCACCATTGTCGTGCTCTGCAATTACGAGTGTTTTCATTTAAATCACCTTTGCCTCTGTTTTTAATTTTTCTACAAGCTGTGCAACGTCTTCAACAATAATTCCTGCTGTGCGTTTAGCTGGCTCTTCTACACTTACTGATTGAATGCGCGGTGTTAAATCGACACCAAGCGAATCAGCAGCTATTACTTGAAGCGGCTTACGTTTGGCTTTCATAATATTTGGCAGTGATGCGTAACGAGGCTCGTTTAAGCGTAAATCAGTTGTAACAACCGCCGGTAAATTAAGTGCTACCGTTTGCAGGCCCCCATCAACTTCGCGGGTCACGTTTACTTTGCCATTTTCAATAACAACCTTGGATGCAAATGTACCCTGCCCACGATTAGTAAGCGCAGCAAGCATTTGACCTGTTTGATTATTATCTGAATCGATTGACTGTTTACCTAAAATTATAAGTTCAGGAGATTCTTGATCTACAATTTTAGCGAGTAGCTTTGCAATATGGAGTGACTCGAGCTTTTCATCGGTTTCGATGTGAATGGCTTTGTCGGCACCCAGTGCTAGTGCTGTGCGTAATTGCTCTTGCGATGCTTTAGGACCAATAGTAACAGCAACAACTTCATTGGCTGTACCGGCTTCTTTAAGGCGGATTGCTTCTTCTATAGCAATTTCACAAAACGGGTTCATTGCCATTTTTACGTTGGTTAAATCCACGTCGCTGTTATCACTTTTAACGCGTGCTTTTACGTTGTAATCAATCACTCTTTTTATTGGTACGAGAACTTTCATAGGAACTCCATAATTATTTAAACCTACAAGGTAACGTGCACGTCAACTTATTTATTTTATGAAATTAGACTACTTCCTGTTGACGTAAACGTCAACCTAAAATAACCTTTAACTATTCACAGTCTGTAACGTTTAATTTGCAAGGTTAAAAATAGGCTGTACACCTTATTTAAATGCGTAGTAAACATTCGAATAAGTCCGTCATAGATAAAGAGGTTATTATGGTCGAACGGGAAACCATGGAATTTGATGTAGTAATTGTTGGCGCTGGCCCTGCGGGGCTTTCAAGTGCAATTAAACTCGCGCAACTAGCACAAGAAAAACAACAAGAGTGCATGATTTGCGTAGTCGAAAAAGGTTCCGAAGTAGGCGCACATGTACTCTCTGGTGCTGTTTTTGAAACCAAAGCTTTGGATGAACTGCTACCAAATTGGCAAGAGCTTGGCGCACCGGTTACAACCAAAGTAACTAACGATGAAATTTATTGGTTTAATAACGAGCAAAAAGCGACATCAATCCCCCACTTTGCTACGCCAAAAACATTTCATAATGATGGTAACTACATTGTATCTATGGGTAATGTATGTCGATGGCTTGCTGAGCAAGCTGAAAGCTTAGGCGTAGAGATATTCCCGGGGTTTAGTGCTCACTCTTTAATAATTGAAGATAAAGCAGTAAAAGGGATTATTACTGGCGATATGGGTGTCGACAAAGACGGTAATGAAAAAGACGGTTACATGCCAGGTATGGAGCTTCGTGCAAAATACACTATATTTGCAGAAGGCTGCCGAGGTCATTTAGGTAAGCAGCTAATTAATGAGTTTGCACTTGATGCAGATTCATCGCCGCAGCATTACGGTTTAGGCTTTAAAGAAATTTGGCAAATTGATGAAAGTAAGCATGAGCTTGGCAAAGTTGTTCATGGTACAGGTTGGCCACTTAGCGGCGATACTAATGGTGGTGCATTTATGTATCACAGTGAAAACAACCAAGTTGTTGTTGGATTGATTATTGATTTAAATTACTCGAACCCACATTTAAGCCCGTTCGATGAGTTTCAGCGAATGAAGCACCATCCAGTATTTAAAAACGTACTAGAAGGTGGCGAACGTATTGCTTACGGCGCACGTGCTATTGCTAAAGGTGGCTTGCATTCATTACCAAAAATGCATTTTGCGGGTGGCTTAATTATAGGGTGCGATGCAGGCACACTTAATTTTGCAAAAATTAAAGGTAATCACACTGCAATGAAATCGGGAGTGGTTGCCGCTGAGGTTATTTTTGAAGCATTGCAAAATGAGTTGGCAAATACCGATTTAACTCATTATCAAACTGCGTTTGAGCAATCGTGGGCATATAAAGAGTTATATCAATCTCGTAACTTTGGCCCTGCAATGCACAAGCTCGGTAAGTTTGTAGGTGGTGCGTATAACACGCTTGATCAAAATATTTTTAATGGCGGTTTACCATTTACATTTAAAGATAATACGCCCGATCACTCGACCCTTGTTGATGCTAACGCTGCTGACAAAATAGCGTACCCAAAACCAGATGGACACCTTAGCTTTGATAAACTCTCAAGTGTGTTTTTATCAAATACTAACCACGAAGAATCACAGCCTTGTCATTTAAAGCTCAAAGATGCGTCAATTCCTATTAACGTAAATCTAGTTAAATTTGATGAACCCGCACAGCGTTATTGCCCTGCTGGCGTTTACGAAGTACAAGAAATAGCAGGCAATAAAGAGTTTGTTATTAACGCCCAAAACTGTGTGCACTGTAAAACCTGCGATATTAAAGACCCAAGCCAAAACATTACCTGGGTAACCCCAGAAGGTGCTGGTGGGCCAAACTACCCTAATATGTAACTAAATTATGCGTTATATACACATATAGTCACTTTTTTTACATATAAATTATAAACATATCCTAAATTGCAGGGGCTTCGGCCCCTTTTTTACGTTATGCTAATAGTAGTTTTAATAATAAGAGTGTTATCTATGCCGTCGTCAAAAGTTGTTTTTCGTTTTTTAGCAGAGCCTACCGATGTTAATTTTGGTGGTAAAGTTCATGGTGGAGCAGTCATGAAATGGATTGACCAAGCAGGCTATGCATGTGCTGCGGGTTGGAGTGGTCACTACTGCGTAACGGTTTCGGTTGCGGGTGTAAAATTTAGACGCCCAATTCTAGTAGGTCAAATAGTCGAAGTAGAAGCTAAAATTGCCCATACGGGTAGAAGTAGCATGCAAATATTTATACAAGTGCGTTGTGGCGATCCAAAAACACAAAATATGGTTGAAACAAATCATTGTGTTATCAGCTTTATTGCAATGGATGAAACGGGTTACCCAATAGAAGTGCCTTCGTTTAAAGCTGTAACAGAAGAAGATATTAAATTAGAAAATTACGCTATAAAAATGAAAGAAATAGCAATTGAAACAGAAAACTTGCTTCATACAGTGTAATTACTAGTTTAAATAAAGTCAGGCTATGTAAAAAACTCATTATACTTTGTAAAAGATACAACTTATTTTAGAGCACTCAATTACACAAAAGTTCACTTTGATTATAAAACACGCTAAACACCGTAAAAACCAATACAAAAGAATTAATTAAGGCGTGTTTTTAATTCATTTTAATATTGGCACGCTCGCTGCAAGTAGATAATTGAAGTTTGATTAATGAAATCAAGCATTTGATTATTTTTTGTAAAGGAGCTATTCAATGATTAAAACACTTTCTCTTTCAGCTATTGCACTAGCAACACTGGGTTTTAACTCTGCAGCACACGCTGACATTTCTGATTTCGATTCCCCACGTATTTATACTGGTATCGGTTACGGTCAATATTCTTTTGAATTTGAAGACAGTGATAACGACACTGACTTTGACGACGATGCACAAATGCTTAAGGGTTACGTTGGTGCACAATTTAACGAGTACTTAAGCTTAGAGCTTGCTTATCAAAACTTTGATGAAGTAAGTGATATAGACAGCAAAGCTGAAATTGATGGCGTATCGCTTGCCGCACGTTTGGGCTACCCTATAACAGAAAGCTTTTCTGTGTATGCAAAAGGCGGTTGGCTTGAATGGGATGCAGATTACACACAAGATTTACCAGTAGGTGGCGTATCAGCGTCTACAGATGGTGGTGATGCATTTTACGGCGCTGGTATTGAATACGCGCTTACAACAAATGTACAGTTTCGTTTAGAGTATGAGCGTTATAAACTTGATGACGACATTGACCCAGATATGGATGTAGCGTCTGTATCAGTTCAATACATGTTTTAATTAGTCTTTAGCATGTATAAAAGGTAAGCCCAAGGGCTTACCTTTTTTGTTTTAGGCTCTTTTTAAATATTAATATAAACCAATAAGTCTAATAAAAAACTTTAAACCGTTTGGTCTATAATGCCAAGTGCATTAAATAATTGTTCTATTGTAGCACTAAGAAAATAGCGCAATAACAAGGCAAAATTATAATATATAGTTGTTATCACTAATCGCTCCCTGCATTGCTCTACCTCCTGCATCCATGCAGTCAACTTTGAATAATTTTTAACGAAGTAAGTGCGCTATTTAATGCAGTAGAATAATCATATTTTTAATAAAATTGGTATACGCAATAAACTTGCTTACATTAATGCCATAAATGCTAAATGCGGGTAGAATAGCGCTCTATTTTATTTGTACCCGAGTACTATGAGCGATTATACCATTTCGGCTATTGGCCACATTCAATCTCCTTATAAACAAAAGTTTGCTATACCTAGGCAACCACGTTTAGTGCCACAAGCTAAAGCAAAGCTTATATTTGCCCCCGATTTTAATCGCGAAGAGTTTGTACGTGGTTTAGATGAATTTACTCATATTTGGTTATTATTTCGTTTTCATGAAACAGCCGATAAAGGTTATTCTGCCATGGTGCGCCCGCCTCGTTTAGGTGGCAATGAGCGAAAAGGTGTATTTGCGACCCGCGCTACATTCAGACCAAACGCAATTGGAATGAGCGCCGTAAAACTTGAAGGTATTGAATATAAAAACGGACAACTTAGCTTATTACTCGCTGGTATTGATTTACTTGATGGCACACCGATTATTGACATAAAACCGTATTTGCCGTATTCAGACTCTATGCCGGATGCAAGTGCTGGATTTGCTGACACGCGCCCAGAAACACAAATGACGGTTGAATTTAGCCCTCAAGCAATTGAGTTTGTTAATGCGCAAACACAATACCCAGATTTACATGATTTTATTGCCAATGTTTTAAAACAAGATCCTCGCCCTGCATATAAAAAACAAAAAGACGGCGAGCAGAGCTATGGTATGACTCTGTATAATTATAATATTCGCTGGCAAGTCAATGGCGAGCATAACGTAGTAACAAGCATAGAAAAAAACTAAATAACTCAGTTAGCGCTTTAGTGTAAAAGCATCCGCTGGTAAACTTAAGCTCTATTAAAAGAATATAATTACTCTATTTCGGAAAAAACATGCGTACAAGCCAATATATACTCGCAACACTTAAAGAAACGCCATCAGATGCTGAAATCGTATCGCATCAGTTAATGCTTAGAGCCGGTATGATCCGCCGCGTCGCTTCGGGTTTATACACTTGGTTACCCTCTGGTTTACGCGTGCTACGTAAAGTAGAAAACATTGTACGTGAAGAGATGGACAAAGCGGGTGCAATTGAAATGCTAATGCCTGTTATTCAACCGGCTGATTTGTGGGAAGAATCTGGTCGTTGGAATGAATTTGGTCCTGAGCTTATGCGCTTTACAGACCGTCATAACCGTACGTTTGCACTTGGTCCAACACACGAAGAAGTAATAACTGATTTCGTACGTAAAGAAATAAGCAGCTACAAGCAATTACCAGTTACTTTATACCAAGTACAAACTAAAGTACGCGACGAACGTCGTCCTCGTTTTGGTGTAATGCGTGCTCGTGAATTTACAATGAAAGATGCCTACTCTTTTCACTTAAGTGAAGAGTGTTTAGATGCGACTTATCAAGCGATGCACAAAGCATATTGTAATATTTTTGAGCGTTTAGGCCTTGATTACCGCCCTGTTATAGCCGATACAGGCTCTATTGGTGGTAGCGTATCGCACGAGTTTCATGTACTTGCTGAGTCGGGCGAAGATGCAATTGCATTTAGTGACGGCAGTGATTACGCCGCTAATATTGAAAAAGCAGAAGCACTGGCACCAAGCGAGCCTCGCCCTGAAGCATCAAAAGAGCTTAAAGCGTTTCCAACTCCTGACGCTAAAACGATTAACGAGCTTAAAAAACACTACGGAGTTAAGCCACATCGCGGTGTTAAAACGTTAATTGTTTATGGTACGCCTGATGAAAACGAAGTACGCGGTTTAGTAGCCTTAGTACTGCGTGGCGATCACGAATTAAATGAACTAAAAGCTGAAAAGCACCCATTAGTAGACTCTCCGCTTGAAATGGCAACAGAGACAGATATTGTTGCTGCTATTGGCGCAAAACCTGGCTCATTAGGCCCTGTCGGCTTATCTATGCCTATTATTGTTGATAGAGCAGCTAACATACTTGCTGATTTTGTTGCCGGTGCAAATAAAGACGACGAGCATTACAGCGGTATTAACTGGGATCGTGACGTAACTGATTACGAAGTTGCTGATATTCGTAATATTGTTGAAGGCGATATGAGCCCATGTGGCCAAGGCGTTTTACAAATTAAACGTGGTATTGAGGTAGGTCATATTTTCCAACTTGGCACTAAATACTCAGAAGCGATGAAAGCGGGTGTATTAAACGAAGGTGGTAAAAACCAAACCATGACTATGGGTTGTTACGGTATTGGTGTTTCACGTATTGTTGCTGCTGCTATTGAGCAGAACAACGATCAATACGGGATCATTTGGCCAAAATCAATCGCGCCATTCGATTTAGCAATTGTTCCAATGAACATGCACAAATCGCATCGTATTCCTGATATTGCAAATAACCTTTACCAAGGTTTAAAAGATGCTGGTCTTGATGTGTTATTTGATGACCGTAAAGAGCGCCCAGGTGTTATGTTTAACGATATGGAACTAATTGGTGTGCCATTTACGCTAGTAATTGGTGAGCGTAACCTTGACGAAAACAAAGTTGAGCTTAAAAACCGCCGTACAGGTGAAAAGCTAATGATTGATATCGATACAGCAATTGATGCAATTAAAGCAGCCGTTAAAGGTTAAGCTAAAAATACTTATAAGTAATTTTAAAACCGCTTTTTAAAAGCGGTTTTTTTATACCTAAATTTTATGTGTGTTATTTGGCTTTAGTATTACTGTCGTATAATTGTCATTTTTATTCCCTAAAGTATTTAACCTGAACTCTGGATAATAAATCTATCTCGAGCAGCTATTTTCAGCGCTAACTGCGTTGAATTTACTTGCAATAGGCTCGCTATTGACGCGTAAATTCGCCTTGTTTTCACTGAAAATCTCTGGCTAGAGAAAGTAAATTTAAATATCACCATGATTCAATACCTTAGTAAATCTCTTAACCAGAGTTCAGGTTATTTAACTATTACACTCGATACTTTAGGGAATGAAAATGAGTAATGGCGCAAACACTAAGAAGCAACACTACCCTACTATTTGGATATCTGATGTTCATTTAGGTTACAAAGACTGTAAAGCAGATTACTTACTCGATTTTTTAAACTCGGTAGAATCCGACACACTTTATTTAGTGGGTGATATTATTGATTTATGGTCAATGAAACGTCAGTTTTATTGGCACCCTTCGCATTATCAAGTATTAAGCTCTATACAAAAAAAAGCAGCTAGCGGTACACGCGTCATTTATATTCCCGGTAATCATGACGAAACGTTTAGAAACTATATAAATCAAACGTTATTTGGTATTGAAATCCACCAGCAGTTTATCCACACCACTAAAGCTAATAAACGTTTTTTACTCGTACACGGTGATGACTTTGATTCCGCGACACGCTATAACAAACTTATTAGTATCGCGGGTGATGCAGGGTACGACTTTTTATTATTTTTAAACCGCTGGACCAATCGTATTCGAAAGCTATTTGGTGGTAATTACTACTCGCTTGCATCATGGATAAAAGCTCGCGTACACAAAGCACGTGAAGCGATTAAAGCCTTCGAAGATACCGCAATTCATGAAGCTAAAAAACAAAACGTAGACGGTATTATTTGTGGACACATTCATCATCCCAAAATAAAAGTAGATGACGGAATTATGTATTGTAACGATGGAGACTGGATTGAGAGTTGTACGGCGCTGGTAGAGCAGCAAGATGGAAAAATTGAATTACTACATTGGTCAGACACACAAACCGTACTCGATAGCGCCGACATAACAAAGTTAAATATATCAACGGATGCTAAACCAAAAAAATCAGCTGCATAAGCAGCTGATTCTCAATTAATAACTATTAACTTAGCCAGGTGATTAACTTATCTTTTAGCGTTCGTGGCTTGATTGGTTTAGTAATATAGTCGTTCATGCCTGCAGTTAAACAACGTTCTCTATCACCTTCCATCGCGCTTGCTGTCATAGCAATAATAGGTATGTAAGTGTAGTCTACCCCGGCCTTACTATTTCTGATTTCACTTGTTGTATCGTAGCCGTTTAAATTAGGCATTTGGCAATCCATTAAAATAACATCAAAAGCTTGCTCTGTGTTTTCTCTCAATGCTTCTAATGCTTCTACACCGTCTGATGCACAGGTGATTTTTACTTTTGTACGTTTTAAAATCGCCTTAGCAACTTCAATGTTTATCATATTATCGTCTACTAATAATATATGATAAGCAGATAGGTCTGGCTCTACTTGTTCTTCTGTTAAGCCTTTTGGTGGCGCTATAATGCAATCATTACTGGCACCAAATAAGCTGGCTAACTTATAGCTAAATTGATCTTGGGTAAGCGGTTTATTTAGAATGTGGCTACCCTCAGGTAATATCATTTTAGTCGGTTTATCGGTCACCATGTCGCGTAAAATTAAGACGTACTTTTTATTAAACTGTTTACAGTAATCAATTAACGTATCAATTTGAGGATGCTCATCATCAATCAATAATAAGTCAGCCTCAAACTCTTTATGCTCACTAAAGTAGTCGAGTCTTACAATGTTTTCTGCATTTACTTTACAGGTTAGTAGCAATAAATCGCACACGTTTTTATAAACGTTATCGCGCGCTATTAATGCCGCTACGTTAATACTTGTAGCAAGCTCAATACCTGTGTTTAGTTTTTTCTCTTGTGCTACATGTAGCTCAACTGTTGCGGTAAAGGTACTACCAGCACCCTTTTCACTTATAACCGTAATATTACCACCCATTAACTGAGCAAGTTTTTTACATATAGATAAGCCTAAGCCTGTACCACCAAAATGACGGGTTGTACTTGAATCTTCTTGTGTAAACACTTCAAATAGTTTGTCTATGTTCTCTGGCGCTATACCAATTCCGGTATCTTTTATTGTAAAGCTCATTAATAACTTTGAGTCGGTAATGTACTTGGAGCCGACAGTTAAACTTACTTCACCTCGGTGGGTAAATTTAAATGCATTATTAACTAAGTTAATTAAAATTTGTTTTAGTCGATGGCTGTCGCCAATAACCATTCTATCTACTACATCTTTTGTATCTAAGAATACTTCAAGACCTTTGCGCTGGCCCTGTAACGCTAAAGAGCTAATCATATCGCTACATACTGTAACAACATCAAATGTATGATTATCAATATCAAGCTTACCCGCTTCTATTTTAGAAAAATCGAGAATATCGTTAATCAGGTTCATCAGAGAGTTAGCACTGCTATTAGCTAATTTTAAGTAATGGTATTGTTGTTCACTTAAGCCATCTTCTTTGAGCATTTCAAGCATACCCAAAACGCCATTCATCGGTGTACGTATTTCGTGAGATATATTTGCTACAAAGTCACTTTTTGCTTGGCTCGCTGCTAATGCTTGATCAATTGCGCGCTCTAGCTCAACAGTCCTTTGTGAGACTTTTAGCTCTAAAGTACTGTTTAAGCCTTCAAGCTCTGATTGAGTATTTTTTAATGAGCTAATATTTCTTAAAATAGCTGCTACCTGATAACGGTTATTGTAGACATCAAAAATACTACTGAGAGTAATTGAAAAGTATTGTTTGTTGCCGTAACCATCTGTGTAGATAGCTTCAAACGGCATTTTTGATCCGTTTGAAATAGTCTCTTCTATACAGTTATTATCGGCTTCATTTAAGTTAAATAAAGAAACAAAGTCAGGGCTAGTGCCTGAGATTGAATTACCGAAAACCTCTTTAGCTGTATTATTAAAGTGAACAATTTCGCCGTTTTGCTCAATTGTAAAAATAGCATCCAAAGAATTTTCTATTACTTTATTGTTTTGCTCTTTTAGAGAATTAATTAACAACTTACGGTTTATAAAACGTTGGTATAAAAAGGCAATAACTAAAAATACGCTAAAGAATACCACTAGCATTGCAATAAAGTTTTGACGCCTTTCGTTCACCTTTGCAAACAACGTTTTAGTATCAACACTTACACCAAGCTCTAAAGGTAACATCGCAATATCACCATCAAGCGAAATACGCTTTTTTAACGTGTAAGCAATTGGGTAATTACTTAGCGGTAAAGTGCCTTGCTCTGCCATTGTGCTTGCAGTGGAAAATTCTTCAGTCCATGTTTTTGCTTTATTAAATTCAAAACCGAAGCGTAATTGAGAGTTTGGATGATATAAAAATTCACCTTCATTATTCATTAGGTAAATTTGTGTTCCTTGTGGAGATTCAACCGTTAAACTTTTTATTAATTTATCAGCAAAGTAGTTAGTGACTAATATTGCAAAAATTTTATTTTTTTCATCAAAAACAGGCTTAGCTACACGAAAAGTACTTATATAAGGTTCTTGTATCTGCCCATTTTCACGGTTGTAGTTAATAGGAGAAATATAAACACTTTTATTATCGAGCATACTCGCTTTTATCATGTAATCGCGTTGGCCTTTCTTTTGTAATTGCAGACCTTGCAGTCGATTAATTTCTCCAAGTTGGTTTCTATCAACCCTGACAACTTCTTGCCCACCATCTGCGAGAATAATATAGCGAGCCTGAAGTATGCTGTCGTCTGTGCGCATAAAACCACTAAAAATACTCGCTAAGCGCTCTTCCCAAACGTCAATGTGCGTGCCTAACAAGGGATCTATTTTCTTGTTTTCAGTGGCGCGAGTAATGCCTTTAATCGGGGGCGTTGCGTCTAAAAAGCGAATAGCGGTAACACTATCTTTAAGATGGTTTTTTAGTGAAAGGCTTTTTGTTTCAAGCTCACGTTTTAATTCTATTTGGGCTGAATTATAAACATCACTTCTTACTTTTTGGTCAAACAAATACAGAGATGGTAAAGCTATAAGAACAAATATTATTGTTGCAACGAGCATTAGTCTATTATTTTTTGTCACATTCAAAAAATTATTCTTTTTCAACATTTACCTTCACCATAAATTTTTATTGTTATTAGTATAGAGCATTAACGAAAGAATTGGACCATCTAACTAATCGGTTATCGTTATAATTTTTATAATAAAAAGACTAAATCATTAGTTTTATTTAGAGCACTCTCTCTATATGAATTATAAATGAATGAGAGTACCCATATCGACTTACACAGACTATAAAATAGTTGTTTCAAC
Source organism: Pseudoalteromonas sp. BSi20429 (assembly GCF_000238895.1). Lineage (NCBI taxonomy): Bacteria > Pseudomonadati > Pseudomonadota > Gammaproteobacteria > Alteromonadales > Pseudoalteromonadaceae > Pseudoalteromonas > Pseudoalteromonas sp. BSi20429. The sequence continues at coordinate 92,491 of NZ_BADV01000100.1, forward strand.
CAATCATCCCTTTAAAATATAAAAGGTAGCCAATGCTACCTTTTATATTTTTTCAGAATGCTAAATCTATATAATTATCTAAATAATACATCTTCTCGGTTAAACCATTTAACACAAAATGCTAGTAACGCACCTGCAATAAGTGCGGTTGCTAAAAATATTAGCCCTACAAAGGTATAATCAACTGTGCCTTTAATTATGTCTTTAATGGCTAATGCAACGTTTGTTACCGGGATAAACGCGGTTTTAGCAGTCAATTCCATATTTGGCATTATTGAAATAATGATAGGGAAAAATACGACCATACTTAAAGGCTGCATATAATTTTGTGCCTCTTTAAATGTACGCGCATAAATTGAGATAGCTAACGCTAAAGAAGAGAATATGGCAGCCAGCGGAAGTAAAAGTAAAAAAATCATCAGTAAATCACTAACCGCTAGCGTACCGAAGGCCGTTTTAATGAAATCTAAGTCAGCAAATGCTAATGCAACTGCAACCCAACACCCCATACTCACAATCGTAATAGTGGTTGATGCAATAGAGGTAGTAAGTAATGTTATAAATTTACCGAGCACCAATTCTGTACGTGTAATGGGTGTTAGTAGGAGTGTTTCTAGCGTGCCGCGCTCTTTTTCGCCGGCACCTAAATCTATTGCTGGGTAAGTAGCCCCCATTAAAACCAATGGGATAAGTAAATAAGGTAAATAGGCGCCTATTTTTTCACCTAGGTTTTCACGTTTATCGGCTGTATCTACTTTAACAACTTCAATAGGGTCAAGAATAGCTTTATGCGCAGACCTTTCTATCCCAAAGCTTTTTAACTTATCAGCTTGCAGTACGTCACTGTATTCCTGAGCAAGTTCTTTAACCCGATCGAATAAATAGTTTATTGATTTAGCATCGTTAAATACAACTTGCCATTTGCTTTGCTCACCATTGTCGAGAGTTTTTACGGCATTACTTGGCAAGTAAATCCCCATATCTATGTCGCCGGCGGTAACACCTGCTTTGAGATCTTCTATTGTATTAAAGGTTTTACTGCCATTATAAAGTTCAAAGCTTTTATGGTAAAACACTTTGTCAGTAAATTCTTGTGCATATTCGCCGTTAATAATTACGTATGTATTTACTTTTTGATCGGCGTCAAGTGCAGCTTGGGTGCCAATAAAAGCAACAATAGCAAATATTATCGGGAAAATAAGTACTGGCAGCAACACAACAAACATAAGGGTTTTTTTGTCGCGAAGGAGCTCTTTTAATTCCTTTTTATATACTTCAAACATCATGTTTCTCCGTTAATATGTTCATAAACGCTTGATTAAGCTCATCACTATTACCTGCTTGTTTAAATTCATCTACTGTTCCGTCAAAGCAGCTAATACCTTCGTTAATTACAGCGACTCGGTCACATAAAAGTGCAACTTCATCTAAATGATGGGTCGAAAAAATAACAGGTGTACCTTGCGCCTTTAAGCCCTTAATAAATTGAATAACGGTTTGCGTGGTCATTATATCTAGACCCGTTGTTGGCTCATCAAGTACAACAACTGCTGGGCGATGCACAACAGCACGCGCTATATTTGCTTTTTGCTTCATACCTGTTGATAGGTTTTCTGCGCGTTTATCTACAAACTTATGCATATCAAGCAATGTAAATAGCTCATCACAACGCGATGCAATATCGCTTTTGCTCATACCGTGGAGCTTTGCAAAATACTCTATGTTTTCTTTTACAGTTAAGCGGCCATACAAACCGGTAGAGCCCGATAAAAAACCGATAGACTTACGTCCCAGTAGCGGTTTTTTTACAATGTCGTTTCCGGCAATTGTTATTGAGCCTTCATCGGGCTTTAACGCGGTTGAAATCATTCTAAGTGTAGTCGTTTTACCCGCACCATTTGGGCCTAGCAACCCAAGTACTTCACCCTTTGCGCAGCTAAAACTCACATCTCGTACTGAGTGAAAATAATCTTTATCTTCACGAGGGTCGATGTCGTCTATTTTATTTTTTTTGTGATCTTTAGTTAGCTTAAATTTCTTTTTAAGCCCAGCAACTTCTATCATGTTCGTATCCTTCGTTTCGCTCTAAAATAATCTGTATTGTTGTAAAAAGAGTCGTCTTTGTTTTCGTCATGCCAGCCAGGCACACCTAATAAAGGCAGTGGTGAAAGCAGTTTGTTATCGGCTAAGCAGTTATCTGTATTAATCATCTCATAAAGGGCTTGGTCTAGGTACTGATATTGAGTAACTAAATCTTTACAAAATATTTCATCCGGTACACAAACAAACAATGCTTTACCCGTTAAACCTATATAAGGTTTGGTAAGCATTTCGTAATTTGCATGACCAAACATAAAAGGTTTTATTGTTTTACCCCACTCATGCTTGTGTTCAACAAATGCTGTTTTCCATTGATGATCGCAAAGCCACTGCTGCCATTTACTCTCACTTATAGCTAATACAACACCACATTCATCAAAGAGCGTTAATGCATTACGATGCTTAGTACGCTTTTGCAAACCATGCTCAGCTATATCTTGTACATGCCGCTGGTTTATAAGCGCTTTAGTTTTAGGAAATAAACACCAAATAAAGCCACCAAATAAGTCATGCCAATTCTCACTGCGTGTAGGTACAACACCCGTTTCAAAAATAACTTGTTCGTAATAACGATCGCCAAAATCTACTTTTGCATCATCTTTAAAAGTAATAGGTATATTATTCGCATTAATAGCGGTTAAAAATGGAGAAAACCACTGAGGCACCGGCCAATCTGTTAGTTCGTTAACTTTAAACAGCTCACGTAAATGCGCAAATGCACCTGTTTCTAGACTACTGATTTGCCACTGCTCGGGGGGAGTAAAACGCTTCATTTAAACCTTTAACAATTTATGCCTATAATTTACGAGAAGTTTACCGCAAAAACTGGTTCTACTTAATAGAAGTTAATATACTAATCACAACTTAAAACAAAAAAAGAGCTGACATGAAACATTATTTCTCTCTCACACTCCTCGCTACCGCTGTTTTAGCAGGTTGCGCAACAACAAGTATTACACCTACTGATATAACAAATGGTTATAACAGTATTCAAGCTGATGAACTGGCTAAACATGTAAAAGTACTCGCATCAGACGAATTTGGTGGTCGTGCTCCTTCATCACCTGGCGAAAAGCTAACGCTTGATTATTTAACTGCGCAGTTTAAAGCTTTAGGTTTAAAACCAGGTAACGGCGACAGTTACTTACAAGAAGTGCCATTGGTTTCTTTAGAAGCTGATTCGAACATGGTGCTTAGTATTGGTGGTAAAGACTACCAATACAAAAAAGACATGGTTATGGGTAGCAGCCGAATTAGCGCACAAGAAGGCATAGAAAATTCTGAACTTGTATTTGTGGGCTACGGCGTTAATGCACCTGAATACAATTGGAATGATTACGAAGGTTTAGACGTTAAGGGCAAAACAGTTGTAATGCTGGTTAACGATCCGGGTTTTGCAACAAAAGACCCTGCTTTATTTACTGGCGACGCAATGACCTATTATGGGCGTTGGACATACAAATACGAAGAAGCGAGTCGCCGTGGTGCCGCAGGTGCAATTATTATTCATGAAACAGCACCTGCATCTTACCCGTGGTCAGTAGTTGAAAACTCGTGGAGCGGCGAGCAGTTTGGTTTTCAAAAAGAAAACAACAATATGGACCGCGTAGCCGTTGAAGGCTGGGTTACAACTGACGTAGCAAAAGAGCTTTTTACTAAAGCAGGATTAGATTTCGATACTGCGAAAGAAAACGCAGCTAAAGGTGCTTACCATGTTGATATGGGCGATTTAACTGCTTCTGTTAATATTAAAAATACGATTAAAAAATCGGTGTCGTATAACTTTATCGCCACTTTACCAGGAAGCGAGCAACCAGATGAGCATGTTATTTACTCGGCTCATTGGGATCACTTAGGTACAGACAAAACACGTAAAGGTGATCAAATTTATAACGGTGCTCACGACAATGCAACGGGTACCGCTGGGCTAATTGAAGTAGCTGAAGCCTTTACTAAATTACCAAAGCACCCTAGCCGCTCAATGACATTTTTAGCGGTAACTGCTGAAGAGCAAGGCTTATTAGGTTCTAAATACTATGCGGCAAATCCAGTGATTGCAGCGAATAAAACAGTCGCTAACATAAACATGGATAGCTTAAATTTATTAGGCAAAGTAAAAGACATGAATGTGGTTGGTATTGGTAAATCACAAATGGATGAGTTTTTAGAAGCTGCGGCTAAAGAGCAAGGCAGAACAATATCAGGCGATCCTAAACCGTCATCTGGTGGCTATTACCGCTCTGATCACTTTGCATTTGCAAATATGGGTATTCCAGCCATGTACGCAGGTGGCGGCACAGTGGCTGCTGATGAAGAAACGGCTAATTACCGTAAACGTATGAGTTTAGTACTTCGCGGTTGTTACCATCAACCATGTGACCGTTACCGTGATGAATGGGATTTATCGGGTGCTGTTCAAGACTTACAATTATTTTATAAAGTAGGTTTTGATATTTCTGAAACAGAACAGTGGCCAACGTGGAATACAAACTCTGAATTTCAGCGTAAGTAGCCCAATTTAATCACAGCCTTTAATTCAAATTTAAACTAACTTAGATTTGGCTATCGAAATACTCAAACAGAGTAATCGATTTAAATAGATGCAAATGATATTGATTATCATTTAATTAGAATATACAGTGTGACCTAGTTAATTTATTAGGTCGCATTGTATGATTTCACTCCCTCACATTGGTTTTATTACTCCTGCCTCAAAACGATTTTTGAGCCAAAATAAACGCTTACTGCTGCCTTTATTTATTTTAACTTGCCTTGCAATACCGCAATTACGCGAAATAACAATGACCGCACTAAGTGATGCATTTTTTCAAGTGAGTGTGTTTGTTGCTGCTACCCTTTTAATTTATTACTACGCTATAGAACACTTACCTCAATTAGAGCTTAGTTATTTAAGTGCCAAGTCCCCTATTTTAGAAATTAGCTTTGCAGCGGTTTTAGGTGCATTACCTGGCTGTGGTGGGGCTATTATTGTGGTTACTCAATTTACAAAAGGCCAAGCAAGCTTTGGTGCTATTGTTGCGGTGCTAACAGCTACAATGGGAGATGCAGCATTTTTATTACTTGCTACCCGCCCTACTGAAGGCTTGTTAATTATGGGGATAGGGTTAGTTGTGGGTACATTCAGTGGTTTACTGGTTAATACAATACACAAAAAAGACTTTTTACGCCCAACAGCGCAAGAACAAAAGCACCAAATTAAAATACTTTCAACTAACATTATTAAAATCAGTAGACCGGTTTGGATGGTAGCAATTATCCCAAGCCTTATAATTGCCTTTTTGATTGCGTTTAATGTTGATTTTTCACAGTTTGGTTCAAGCACAAGCACTGTAATTACGCTATTTGGTGCGGTAATGGCTTTATTTATTGTTAGTATTTGGGCGCTTTCGTCAAGAGGTGAAAGCTATCAAGAAGTAACGTCAGAAGACGATGCATGTAACCCCCCTTCTAAAATAATAAAAGTATTACAAGATACCCATTTTGTAACGGCATGGGTTGTAGCCTCTTTTATGCTATTTGAGATTTTGGTTAACATTGCAGGACTTGATTTAAAAACGTGGTTTGTACATTACGCCTATTTAGCCCCATTAATTGCAGTGCTTATTGGATTTTTACCCGGCTGTGGCCCGCAAATAATTGTTACAACGCTTTATATTCAAGGCATTATTCCCTTTAGTGCTTTAGCAGGAAACGCAATTTCTAACGATGGTGATGCGTTATTTCCAGCAATAGCAATGGCGCCCAAAGCTGCAGTTATAGCTACACTTTATACGTCTATTCCCGCATTAATAGTTGGTTATGGGTTGTATTTTTTTGCTGAAATTTAAAAGAATGAGAAATAAAAAAACAAAAAAGCTCAGCAATTGCTGAGCTTTTAACATGTTAAGTTATTCTTACTTATACAGTAGTTGGTTCTACTGCTAATTCTTTTGGATTTGGACCAAAATCGTTTTCACCTTCGTGCGAATCTTGCGCAAGAAAAACAATTAAAACAATCCAACCAATGACTGGCACTAACCAAAGTAGCTGCCACCAGCCTGAACGGCCTGTGTCATGTAGACGACGAGCACCAATACTTAAGCCAGGAATAAATAGCGCTAAGCTATAAATAGAGCTTACGAACATTGTGTCTGTAATACCATCTATAACACCTGTCAAAAGCGAAAAAATAAAATTAATTAGCATAAACATCCAAAATGCTTTACGACGATTACGGCCTGAAAAATCTGCGTAGCTACGCAACGCGTTCATATAGTGTTCCATAAAATTTCCTTAGTGTTATTTTTTATATTCCCTAACGGGGTTAATCCAATTACTTTTTAGTAACATTTGTATCTTAATTAAAAACAGCTGATATTAAAACAAAAAACCAGCTAAAAGCTGGTTTTTATTACATATTAACAATTTAGCTATTAACTCATAGCCATCATCATTGCCGATGGGTTTTCTAAGTACGATTTCCATAGGTTATTAAAGCGAGCAATAGTGCCCCCATCAATAACGCGATGATCGCCAGACCAGCTCACTTGCATAATAGCTTTACTCACAACCTGCCCACTTTCATCAAAACGCGGTAGATGCTGCAGTTTACCTAACGCAACAATAGCCACTTCTGGTTTATTAATTATAGGGGTCGCAATAGTGCCGCCAATAGCACCAATGTTAGAGATGCTAATTGTCCCACCTTTTAAATCATCGGGTGCAACACGGCCTTCTCGCGCTGAATGAGTTAAGCGGGTTAAATCATTTGCCACATCAACAATGCTTTTACTCTGGCACGATTTAATATTAGGCACTAACAAGCCAATTTTTGAATCAACCGCTATACCGATATTATGATCGTTATAATAGGTAAGCTCTGAGCATTCATCGTTCACTTTAGAATTAAGTACAGGGTACTCTTTCATTGCTAGCGAGAGTGCTTTTACAAAAAATGGCATCATGGTGAGCTTAACGCCTTGTGCTTTGTACTGCTCTTTTAAAGCGCTACGCAAAGCTATAAGCTGTGTTAAGTCTATTTCATCACTAAACGTAAAGTGCGGAATAGTTGAAACCGAAGCTACCATTTGCTTGGCCATGGCCGCTTTAATGCCTTTAATTTGCTCTACTCGTACGCCACCGCTTTGATTCTGTGTTTGGTTTTGTACTGCACTTTGAGAAGCATCGCTATTAAGCGGTGAAGTATCAATAGTATTTGGCACTTCGCCTTTTACAAACTCTTCAATATCTTGCTTGTAAATACGTCCATTTTTACCACTACCTGGTACACAGGTTAAATCAACATCTAGTTCACGTGCTTTACGACGAACCGCAGGTGATGCAACCGCTTTTTGATTGATAACTTTAGCAGCTTGCTGCGTTTTAACAGGGGCAACTTTTTCAGCGACGGCATTAGTTTGAGCCTTTACGACCGCTTGGTTTATATCAACATTTGGTTTTGCTGCACTGCCTGCAATTGTCATTTGAAACAACGGGCTATGTACTTTTGCTATTTCACCTTTCTGGTAATATAGTTTTTTTACTGTGCCTGTATATTTTGCCGGAATTTGTACTAATGCTTTGTCGGTCATTACGTCACAAACCGCTTGGTCTTCTTCTATTTCGTCGCCTTCAGCAACTAACCAATCAACAATCTCACACTCAACAATACCTTCACCAATATCCGGTAATATAAAGTCCTCAACCACATCAGCTGCATCATTAGTTTTATTTTCAGCTTGTACTGGCTCTTGTACTACTTCATTGCTAATGCTTTCACCTGCTACATCCATAGCGAATAAAGGGGCATGTACTTTAGCAATCTCACCTTTTAGATAATATAGCTTTGAAATAACGCCATCATGCACTGCCGGAATTTGTACTAATGCTTTGTCTGTCATAACATCGCAAATTGGCTGATCCTCAGATACGGTATCGCCTTCTTGTACTAGCCATTCAACTACTTCGCATTCAACAATGCCTTCACCAATATCGGGTAATATAAAATCTTTAGCCATGGTAACCCCTAAAAATCCATTGATTGTTTAATTGCAGCCAACACTTTTAGTGCATCCGGTACATATTCTTTTTCAAGTGCCAGCGGGTATGGCGTATCTAGACCACATACACGTAAAATTGGCGACTCTAAATGCAAGAAACACTCTTGTTGTATTGTTGCGGCTATTTCTGCACCAAAGCCATTGGTTATAGGCGCTTCATGACTCACGATTAAACGGCCGGTTTTAATAACCGATTTAGCAATCGTTTCAACATCCCATGGTAAAATACTACGAAGATCTATTACTTCACAGCTTATACCTTGCTCGGTTGCTTGCTTTGCTGCATCTTCAATAATCTCCATTTGAGCACCCCACGCTAAAAGCGTAATATCGGCACCCTCTTGTACTACTTCAGCCGTGCCTAATTCAATACTATAATCTTCTTCTGGCACTTCACCAATTGATGCACGATATAAACGCTTAGGCTCAAAAAATATGACCGGGTTATCGTCTTTAATTGATGCACGTAATAAACCTTTAGCTTGATAAGGGTTACGCGGTACAACTACTTTCAAACCCGGTGTGTGCGCAAAATACGCTTCGGGTGATTGTGAATGGTATAAACCACCAGCAATACCGCCACCATAAGGTGTACGAATAGTTAAGTTACCCACATTAAATTCATTACCACTGCGATAACGAAATTTAGCGGCTTCATTTACTATTTGATCAAACGCTGGGAAAATATAATCAGCAAATTGAATTTCTGCCAATGCAGGCGCACCATAAGCAGCTAAACCATTAGCAAAACCTAAAATACCTTGCTCGGTTAAAGGCGTATTAAAAACACGATGTTTACCGTACTTCTCTTGCAAGCCCGATGTTGCTCTAAATACACCACCAAAGTAACCAACATCTTCACCAAAAATACAGGCTTGAGGGTGTTCATTCATCGTAATATCGAGAGCAGAGTTAATTGCGTGGAGCATGTTCATTTTAGCCATTACTTAATTCTCCCTGCGGTTACTGGGTAAGCATCTGGATGCTGTTTTATATGTTCTTTTAATTGCTCGTACTGGCGTTGCAATAATGGAATTGGTGTATTGTAAACGTCTGATACCAGTTCTTCTAAAGCGGGCTTTGCAACAACTTCAGCACGTTTAAGCGCGGCTAAAATTTCTTCACGAATCGACTCTTTTGCTTTTATATCGTCTTCTTCGTTTAACCAGTCTTGCTTGACCAGCCATTTTCTAAATTTATCAATAGGACACGTTTGATGATTCGCTTCTTCATCTTTAGAGCGATAACCACTTGGATCGTCTGACGTAGAGTGCGCACCTAAACGATAAGCAATCGATTCAATAAGTACAGGTTCACCTTGTGTTGAGGCTATTTCGCGTGCTTTTTTAGTTGCCGCATAAACAGCAAGTGCATCTGTGCCATCAACACGAATTGTTTTAATGCCATAACCCACACCACGCGAGGCAATACCATCGCCTTTAAATTGCTCATCAGCAGGGGTTGATATTGCATAGCCGTTATTACGTGCAAAAAATATAACCGGCGCTCTGTGAACAGCGGCCATATTTAAACCGGCATGAAAGTCACCTTCAGATGCAGCACCTTCACCAAAGTAACAAATAGTCACATTATCAATTGTGCTGGCAAGCTCGCCTGTTTTAACGTCGATGTGCTTTATTTTTTGGCCATATGCATAACCCGTTGCCTGTGGTATTTGCGTACCCAATGGCGATGAAATCGTCATGTAGTTTAGCGCTTTAGAACCATAATGAATTGGCATTTGACGACCTTTGCCTAAATCCAATTCATTTGAAAACATTTGGTTCATAAATTGATCAAGCGTAAAGCCACGATAATGCAGGGCTGCCTGTTCACGATATTGAGCCATGATCATATCGTCTTGATCAAGTGCAGCAGCAGAGGCTGTAACTGCGGCTTCTTCGCCTAGGCATTGCATATAAAAACTAACACGGCCTTGGCGCTGCGCGCCTTGCATACGTTCATCTAACAAACGTATAAAACGCATTGTTTCATATAACTTAATAGCGGTATGTTTTGAAATGTCAGGTGCGGTTGCACTAGGATGAATGTCGCCGTCCTCAGTTAAAATACTAAGGGTTGGAATATTAAGCGCTTGACCATCAATAAATTCAAGCTCGTGGTTAATATTCAGCGATACGTTATTTGGATTACTCATAACCTACCTTCTTTTGTTGTCGATAAAACAGTGCCCCTTTAAATTATTATTGTGGGTGATTGTTGCTGGTTAAACTTTGCAACATCTGCACTATCTTTAATTAAAGCTGCCAACACTTTACGTTAACGTAAAGTGTTATTCAACAGATCTAGGACGAAACAAAAGCAAATACTGGTTAAATAAGTGGCAAGTTAACGATACGGTTACTTTAATTAATAGTAATCATATAGTTAACTTTAAGTTACCAGTGGTCTGATGAGTTAAATTAGACGAAATTGCTATCAATATCCATTGGAATAACAGTAAGGAGTGCTCTTTGCCCTAATGCTACGCTCGCATTTGGAAAAATAATAGCCTCTCCTTCAACGTCAGCGTAAATCGCTGTATCACCGTCGGTTGCAAGTAGTTCACCTTTCGCAAAGCCAGTAAAGTTCTCGGCATCGTCAGAAAAAGGAAAGCTAAAATCGTTCTGCGTTCTATTTATTGTGCGATGGACAGCAAACAATTCAAAATCGTTTGCATTAAATTCAGGGTATTTAACTTCATTTTGACTAATTAATGCAGTTAAGGTTTGCTTTGTTTTTTCAAAGCGAGCCATATCGTTTTGACCAAATGGCTTAACTTGACCCAGCTCTACCGTAAAAGAATCAGCACCGTGTATAAATGACGAATAATAGCTAAATGTTGTTGCAGGAGATTTCATCATAAGCACGGTATTTACACCACAACTCAATAAAAATTGTAGCTGCGACTTTTTCCATGGCTTACCATGTAAAAATGGATACACAGCAAATTTTTCGTTTTTAGAGCCTCTAATTGCAGTGTGTAAGTCGTAATGACATCGGCTACTGCCTTGCTCGCCACGTGTATAAAAATCGCTTACGTATTGCTCAAGCTTTGCAGCGCGGTTTCGCTCATTATTCATTGGTACACCTTCAACTGTATGGTGACCATTAAATAATCTATTTAAGTTTTCTTCTACAAAACGCAGGCCAATATTAATTGATTGTGGATTACCGTAAATAAACAAAACACGCTGCTTAAGTATCAGCTCGCCTTTTATAATTTGTTTAATAAGTGCATCACAAATTTCAATTGGCGCAGTTTCGTTACCGTGTACAGCGCTTGAATAAACTACATCTTTTGACGTTATAACAGCAGGTTGAAACTCAATGACTCCGGTATCGTGTATATTTACACGAGTCCCATTATCTAAAACAAACTCACCTGCATCTAAATGCCATTCGTTGTCACGACTAAGCGTTAAAAAATCGCCTGTTTGTTTTAATTCATTTAAGTAAGATGGATTGGCTGACATATAATAAGCCCTTTAAAAATAATGTGAGAGTAGACTCTTATGCATATATTTTTATAAATACACAAGGTATAGAAACGAAAACGGCTGAATAAATCAGCCGTTTTAAAATTATTAGATTAAGTTAGCTTATAACTGAATCTACAAGCTTTTTAGCTTCTTTTTCAAGTAACGCTAAATGCTCTTCACCTTTAAATGATTCAAGGTATATTTTATAAATATCTTCAGTACCTGATGGACGCGCTGCAAACCAGCCATTCTCAGTGACCACTTTTAAACCACCAATGGCGGCATCGTTACCTGGTGCATGAGTCAATTTTTGCAAAATAGGCTCGCCAGCAAGTGTATCTGCTTTAACATCAGAAGCACTCAATGCTTTTAAACGTGATTTTTGACCGCTTGTGGCTGGTGCATCTAGGCGTTTATAAATTGGAGAACCAAACTCTTGTTCTAATTCTTTATAAAGCGCTGATGGTGTTTTACCTGTCACAGCAAGTATTTCTGCAGCGAGTAGACCCATAATGAAGCCGTCTTTATCTGTACACCATACAGAGCCATCAAAACGTAAGAATGCAGCACCTGCGCTTTCTTCGCCACCAAAGGCAAGCTTGCCTTTGCTTAAGCCTTCAACAAACCATTTAAAGCCTACTGGTACTTCTTTAACCTTACGGTTGTTACGAGCAGCTACTTTGTCGATCATAGAGCTAGAAACCAATGTTTTACCAATTTCTACGGTTTCATTCCAATCACGGTGTTTAAGTAAGTAATCGATTGCCACTGCTAAAAAGTGGTTTGGATTCATTAAGCCGTCTGGCGTTACAATACCGTGACGATCGTAGTCAGGGTCGTTACCAATAGACACATCAAAATCATCTTTTAGTGCAATAAGATTTGCCATTGAATAAGGTGATGAACAATCCATACGAATTTTGCCATCTTTATCAAGTGGCATAAAAGCAAAACGTGGATCAACAACATCATTAACTACGGTTAAATCTAAATTATATTTTTTTGCAATGACTGGCCAAAAATTAATACCTGAACCACCTAGTGGATCGATACCAATTTTAATACCTGCATCGCTAATTGCTTTTAAATTAACGATATTTGCTAAGTCATCAATATAAGGAGTCATTAAATCTTCGTAGCGAATAAAACCAGAACGCGATGCTTTAGCGAATGGAAATAACTCAACTTCAACTAAATCTTCTAATAAAAGTTGATTAGCTCTGTCTTCAATCCATTTAGTGACGTCGGTATCAGCTGGTCCGCCATTAGGTGGGTTGTATTTAAAGCCACCATCTTCAGGAGGGTTATGCGAAGGCGTAACAACAATCCCGTCTGCTAATTCATTTGGGTGTAGCTTATTGTGGCTCACTATGGCATGGCTGATAACTGGCGTTGGTGTAAAATCACCGTCTTCTTGCGTTATCACTTGCACTTCGTTAGCAACTAATACTTCAATTGCTGAGTTAAATGCGGCTTCACTCAATGCGTGTGTGTCTTTGCCTAAAAATAACGGACCAAATATGTCATTTTGTTTTCTGTAATCACAAATAGCCTGAGTAATCGCTAGAATGTGTGACTCGTTAAATTTAACATCGTAAGAACAACCACGGTGCCCTGAGGTACCAAAGGCAACACAATGCTCTGGATTTTGTTCAAGATCAGGTTCATTTAAGTAATACGCAGATACTAATTTAGGTACGTTAACCAGTGCCGATTGTGGAGCAGTTTTGCCTGCGCCTGAGTGAATAGCCATTATATTTCCTTACAGGTAATCGCGAATTTTTTCAGCTTGCTCTGCACTATATCCAAGGCAAAGAGCCACTTCATGAAGCATCATTTTTTTACGCGTTGTATTAGAATTAGTCATAACCCAATATTCACTATCGGTTATGTTCTTAGGATTCATACTACTACCGCTATTTACTAAAGCTTCTTTACTAGTAGCAAAGTAAACACGGTCACGCCCTTTTATGTCTAATACCGCAGAAAAATCAGTTTTATGTGTGCGGTAAAATGCACTTAAAATAAACAAAAAGCGTCCAACAACACCTTTTTGCATTGCCAGCTCTTCTTTATTTAATACATTAAAAACATTATCGCTTTTTTGCTTCACAGATGCGTGAGCTACAGGCGTTTGTTTTTTTGAAGTCTCAGCAGCAGATGGCTCTGAGCTTTTTAATGTGGCGGTAGACGTAGTCGCAGTTTGATTATTTTGAGTTAATTCTACGTTTGCGGTTTGAATTTTTTCGCCGCTCAGATTTAATAAACGACGTAAAATAGTGGATGCACTTTCACCAATACTTTGCGTATTGCTAGCAATATATTGATATAACTCGTCGTCTATGTCGATTTGTTTCATGTTCTTCCTGTCATTACGGGTCACATTTTTTTCTCCCGTGTGATTATACCCAAACCAATCAGAAATGCGAGTTACAACAAGCACTCCCGTAAACATATTAATATTTACCTCATTGTTGTTGATTTAACAAACAAAAGCCCAATTTAATAAATAGTCGCTGTATTTTTTGCTTTTTAGAGCAATGCTCGGCAAACTATGGCGAAATTTTCAGGAGGCGGGTATGCAGTTAAATTACAAGCAACAAGGGCAAGGTCCTAATGTTATTTTGATACATGGGCTTTTTGGATCATTAGAAAACCTAAATGTAATAGCAAAACCATTAAGTGAACACTTTACTGTTATTAACGTTGATTTACGTAACCACGGGCTTTCTCCTCATAGTGATGAAATGAACTACCCGGCAATGGCACAAGATATTGTTGAGTTATTAGCACATTTGAACATAGATAAAGCACATTTAGTTGGGCACTCTATGGGTGGTAAAGTGGCAATGGAATTAGCGCTTACACATCCTGAACTTGTAAATAAGCTTGTTGTACTTGATATAGCACCTGTTAGTTACCCTGCTCGGCACACAAAAATATTACAAGCATTAAAAGCAGTTTCAGCACAATCAATTGACGATAGAAAACAAGCTGATGCTCTAATGCAGCCTTACATAGAAGAACTGGGAGTTCGACAGTTTCTACTTAAAAGCCTCGCTAAAAATGAGGAAGGTCATTTTGCATGGCGATTTAATTTAAATGTGCTTGACGAAAAATATTCTACAATCACATCCAATGTTAATGAAAACAATTCTTGTTTATGCGATACTCTTTTCATTAAAGGTAATGATTCTGACTATATTTTGCCCGAGCATCGTACTGCAATTAAAGCTCGCTTTAAAAATACTAAGGCTAAAATAATTCATGGCGCAGGCCATTGGCTTCATGCTCAAAAGCCACTTGCTGTAAATAAAGCGATAAACGACTTTTTAACTGCGGTTTAAAGCAATTTTAATCGCGTGTTTTTGATTTTGCGCACTAAATATATGAATAATTATATGCTATAGTACGCGCCGTTTAATTTAAAGGTTATACGTTGATGGTCAGTCAGTTAATTAACGAATTTGATACCCTAGGGTTGTATTTTGGCTTAGCCGGTATTTTCATATTCATCGGCATGGCAATTAAAGACGTACTAAAAAGTGGCAATGTGCCTAAGTTCGGACAATACATTGTCTGGGGCGTGCTCTTTTTAGGTTGTTCAGGCTTTATTGCTAAAGGTCTTATTCAAGTATTTTGGCAAGGCGCAGGTGTAGGTTAAGCATGGCGAAGTCAGAAACAGATAGAACTACACTCGATTTATTTGAATACGAAAAACGCCCAGGCAGACCTAAAACCAATCCCCTTTCACGGGATATGCAGTTAAAGGTAAATAAACGTAATCAAATAAAAAGAGATAAAGCACGTGGTTTAAAGCGTGTTGAATTTAAAGTTTCATCGCAGTTATATCAAGCATTGAGTGATATGGCAGATGCACAAAATATTAGCCGCAGTGCGCTGATTGAAACGATTTTACAAGAAAGATTGGCTATTGATACATAAAAGGTTTTAAATCCATGGCAAGTGTAGGCATTTTTTTCGGAAGTGACACAGGTAACACAGAACACGTAGCAAAAATGATCCAAAAAGAATTGGGTAAAAAGCTAGTGGCTGTTCATGATATTGCAAAAAGCTCTAAAGAAGAGATTGCTGAATTTGATTTAATCTTATTCGGTATCCCTACTTGGTACTACGGTGAAGCACAATGTGACTGGGATGACTTTTTTCCAGAACTTGAAGAAGTAGACTTTGAAGGTAAACTTGTTGCTATTTTTGGTTGTGGAGACCAAGAAGATTACGCTGAGTACTTTTTAGATGCGATGGGCATGATCAACGATATCGTTACTGAACGTGGCGCTATTGTTGTTGGTCATTGGCCGAGCGAAAGCTATGACTTTGAAGCATCTAAAGGCATGGCTGATGATAAGCATTTTGTAGGTTTGGGTATCGACGAAGACCGTCAACCAGAGCTTACAGAACAACGTGTTAAAGCATGGTCTGCTCAAGTATATGAAGAGATGTGTTTAAGTGAATTAGCTGACTAATTTACTGCATATATCGCTAGCTGTTTAAATAATTATCAAACAGTTAGCGTTTTAAGCTTTAGTGGCAATATAAATCAATTGTTCTTTGCACTTAACGCTTAGGCACGTTATCCTGTTTGTTGCTAATGTGTCGTGTACATCTTTGCAAGATGTCTAGTATAACCAAATAAAATTGAGACAGATTTAATGACTGATCATAACTTGGAACTTAAAAAAGCCGGTTTAAAAGTAACTTTACCGCGTATTAAAATATTAGAGATTTTACAATCTCCAGATAACCAACACATCAGTGCTGAAGATGTTTACAAAATTCTTTTGGATCTAGGTGAAGAAATTGGTCTTGCAACTGTATATCGCGTACTTAACCAATTTGATGATGCGGGTATTGTAAGCCGTCATCACTTTGAAGGTGGCAAATCAGTATTTGAACTTTCAGGAAGCACACACCACGATCATTTAGTATGTTTGAAGTGTGGCAAAGTGGTAGAGTTTGAAGATGAGATGATTGAACGTCGTCAACTTGAAATTTCTGAAGAAAATGGTATTACACTTACAAACCATTCTTTATATTTATACGGTGAGTGTAATGATAAAGCAGCGTGTAAAGAATTTAGCGACGCTAACAGCTAATACCGCTTTTAAAAGCAATAAAAAACCTGCTAAGTGCAGGTTTTTTTGTGTCTAAAATACGCTTGTAATGAATACACCCAGTAAAAACTGGGGATATTAAACCTGAACTCTGGTTAAGAGATTTACCAACGTATTGAATCATGGTGATATTTAAATTTATTTTCTCTAGCCAGAGATTTTAAGTGAAAACAAGGCGAATTCACGCGTCAATAGCTGGCCTATTGCAAGTAAATTCAACGCAGTTAGCGCTGAAAATAGCTGCTCGAGATAGATTTATTATCCAGAGTTCAGGTTTTTTAGATATTACTTATTGAGTTTTAGACCATGAATCACGAAGACCCACTGTTTGGTTAAATACAACGTTCTCTGATTTAGAATCACGAGAGAAATAACCTGTACGCTCAAACTGAAAGCCCTGCTCTGCTTGTGAATTAGCAAGCGATGGCTCTAATTTAGCGTTTGATAAAACAACCAGTGACTCAGGATTTAATGTTGTTTCAAACTCATCAGCGGCTGCTGGGTTTGGAACACTAAACAAACGGTCATATAAACGAACTTCTGCCGTAATAGACTCTGGTGCTGAAACCCAGTGAATAACACCTTTTACTTTACGACCATCACTTGGGTTTTTACCAAGTGTTTCGCTGTCGTATGTACAGAAGATAGTTGTGATTTCACCATTTTCGTCTTTTTCAACACGCTGTGCTTTAATAACATAAGCACCACGTAAGCGTACTTCTTTATCAAGCACTAAACGTTTAAACTTGTTATTCGCTTCTTCTTTAAAGTCTTCTCGTTCTATATAGATTTCACGAGTAAATGGTACATCACGACGACCCATTTCTTCTTTATTTGGGTGGTTAGCCACAGATAAAACCTCAACCTTGTCTGCATCGTAGTTTTCAATAACAACTTTAACAGGATCGAGTACGGCCATTGCACGTGGTGCATTTTCGTTTAGATCTTCACGGATACATGCTTCAAGCATACCCATTTCAACCATATTCTCTTGTTTTGTTACACCAATGCGCAAACAAAACTCACGGATTGAACCTGGTGTATAACCACGGCGACGTAGGCCTGCAATTGTAGGCATGCGTGGGTCATCCCACCCTTCTACATGGTTATTTACCACTAAATCGCTTAGCTTACGCTTAGACATAATTGTGTATTCAAGATTTAAACGTGAAAACTCAATTTGCTGTGGGTGACACTCTAAACTAATGTTATCAAGTACCCAGTCGTACAAACGACGGTTATCTTGAAACTCGAGTGTGCATAATGAATGTGTAATACCTTCGAGTGCATCAGAAATACAGTGCGTGAAGTCATACATTGGGTAAATGCACCACTTGTCTGCTGTTTGATGATGATGAGCAAAACGTACGCGATAAATAATTGGATCGCGAAGCACCATAAATGAGCTAGCCATATCAATTTTAGCACGCAGGACACATTCGCCTTCTTTGAATTCGCCAGCACGCATTTTTTCAAATAACGCTAGGTTTTCTTCAACTGATGTATCTCTGTACGGGCTATTTTTACCTGGCTCTTTCAATGTACCACGGTATTGGCGTGCTTCGTCTGCTGTTAAAAAACAAACGTACGCTAAGCCTTTATTTATAAGCTCAACAGCGTAACCATATAAAGTATCAAAATAGTTAGAAGAATACTTTATATCGCCATCCCAGTTAAAACCTAACCACTGTACGTCTTCTTTTATAGAATTAACGTAGTTAATGTCTTCTTTTTCTGGGTTTGTATCGTCAAAACGTAAGTTACATAAACCGTTATAATCTTTTGCGATGCCAAAATTTAAACAAATTGATTTGGCATGACCAATATGCAAAAAGCCATTTGGTTCAGGTGGAAAACGTGTATGCGTTGTTGCATGCTTTTTACTTGCTAAGTCTTCATCAATTCGGGTTCTAATAAAGTTACTTGGGCGATTCTCAATTTCCGCCATAGGAGTGCAGTCCTCTAAATATTACGTAATAACAAAACTAATGCATTATTACAAAAACATACACTAACATACAGCACTAGATTAAGGTTTATTTTTGATATTGCTTAACTTTAATTCAGCTGAACCATTGTTTATGAATAAAATTTGTTTTAACGCAATATTTAAGTCATCTAAACAGTTTATAGTAGGTAAATAACCTACATTATAAGGATTTAAAGATGGCGACACTTAATCAACATCGTGTATATATTCCAACTAATGCACGCGCTAACCACTACCTTTTAGCTGAAATAACCCCTAATCACGATTTTTATAAAAGCTTTAGTGATATAAATTGCTGCTATAAACGTATTGCACGCCAGCTGTTTGCTTCTTGTGATGAGTACGAGCTTTATAATGTGCACTTATTAGCGAATGATAAACTACCCGTTGTAAGATTTAATGATGAGTCTTATCAATTAGAAACAGATAAACAAATGCTCTTTTTTTATAATCCCCGTTATCACGAAGCGCATAAGATTTATTACACTGAAGGTACACCGAGTAAAAAAATACGCATTCTATTTTTAGCAACAGGCGATGATTTACGAGCCAATTCTGCAGAATTTCATAATAAAGTACAAAAAGTGTTAGACACTTTACAAGGACAACTCTTAATAAATCAGCCCCAGTTTAAACTACGCGACCATCAACACTTAACGTATGACCTATTTGCTAAAGAAAAAGGCAACAAGGAAAGCTATGGTTACAAATTAAGAAGTCTCTACCCTCGCTACCAATCAAGACAATGCAGCATACCCAATGATTATGCAGAGATGACTTACGCCACTTTTACTATACCGGTTTCGCGCGCTATTAAAACGCAGTTTCAAACACTAATGAACACAAACGATTATGCTAAATTTTATGACTACTTTGCTTATGCATTTATACGTGCGTGTCAAAATAATAACTTAAACCATGGCGCTATGGTTGCTAACGGTGCAACGCCTATTATACGCAACAGTAAAATAGATAAAAGTGAAGGCAATGATGAACTTCAAAAGTTAAGTTTTGATATTGAATCTAATGAAAATCAAATTAAGCACTTTTATGAAGCAAGTAAATTAGTAGAAACGCTGCATTTTGTAGTGGTCGCAACGCAGCAGGATAAACATGAAATGGGCTACGGTCGATTTATGAACCAAGTAGAAAAAACAATCCATACTCTGTGTAATGAACTGGCTATAAATAAACAACGCCAAGACTTATCTGTACGTTTTTTCCAGCATATTAGTTACCCGTTCTAAATTTTCATCTAATGACAAAAAGGCCCGCATATGCGGGCCTTTTTAAAGAAAAACAAGCGATTACCAGCCTGTTTTCTCTTTAAGTGCTTTACCGATATCAGCAAGTGAACGTACAGTTTTTACGCCCGCAGCTTCTAATGCAGCAAATTTCTCATCAGCAGTACCTTTACCGCCGGCAATGATTGCGCCAGCGTGACCCATACGCTTACCTTCTGGTGCAGTAACACCAGCAATGTAAGATACTACAGGTTTAGTAACGTTAGCTTTGATGTACTCTGCAGCTTCTTCTTCTGCAGTACCACCAATTTCACCAATCATTACGATTGCTTCAGTTTGTGGATCTTTTTCGAACATTTCTAGAACGTCGATAAAGTTAGTACCTGGAATTGGATCACCACCAATACCAACACACGTAGACTGACCAAAACCAGCATCAGTAGTTTGCTTAACTGCTTCGTACGTTAAAGTACCAGAGCGAGAAACAATACCTACTTTACCAGGTTTGTGGATATGACCAGGCATGATACCAATCTTAGTTTGACCAGGAGTAATAACACCTGGGCAGTTAGGACCGATCATACGAGTACCTGTTTGATCTAGTTTGATTTTAACATCAACCATATCAAGTGTAGGGATACCTTCAGTAATACAAACTATTAGCTCGATGCCAGCATCGATAGCTTCTAAGATTGCATCTTTACAGAAAGGAGCTGGTACGTAGATAACTGAAGCAGTTGCGCCAGTTTCTTTTACAGCATCACGAACTGTGTTGAATACAGGAAGACCAAGGTGCGTTTGACCGCCTTTACCTGGGCTAACACCACCAACCATTTGTGTACCGTACTCAAGCGCTTGCTCTGAGTGGAAAGTACCTTGGCCACCAGTGAAACCTTGACAGATAACTTTTGTATCTTTATTGATTAATACAGACATTATTTGCCCTCCGCAGCAGCAACAACTTTTTCAGCAGCGTCTGTTAGTGATTCAGCAGCAATGATATCTAGACCAGAGTTCTTAAGAACTTCACGACCTAATTCAGCATTAGTACCTTCTAAACGTACAACTACTGGTACGGTTACGCCAACTTCTTTAACTGCGCCAATGATGCCTTCAGCAATCATGTCACAACGAACGATGCCGCCAAAGATGTTTACTAAAACAGCTTTAACATTGTCGTCAGAAAGAATGATTTTGAATGCTTCAGAAACACGTTCTTTAGTAGCACCGCCACCAACATCCAAGAAGTTAGCCGGCTTGCCACCGTGTAGGTTTACGATGTCCATAGTACCCATTGCTAGGCCTGCACCGTTAACCATACAACCAACATTACCGTCTAGAGCAACGTAGTTAAGCTCGAAGCTTGCTGCGTGTGCTTCACGAGCATCTTCTTGAGATGGATCGTGGAATTCACGGATTTTAGGTTGACGGTAAAGTGCATTACCATCAATACCGATTTTGCCGTCAAGACAGTGAAGGTTGCCTTCGTCTGTAATTACTAACGGGTTGATTTCAAGTAATGCGAAATCAAAATCAGTGAACATTTTACCAAGACCCATAAAGATCTTAACAAACTGTTTCATTTGTACTGGGTTAAGACCCAATTTGAAACCTAGTTCACGTGCTTGGTAAGCTTGAGGACCTACTAACGGGTCGATCTCTGCTTTGTGGATAAGCTCTGGTGTTTCTTCAGCAACAGTTTCAATTTCAACGCCGCCTTCAGTAGACGCCATGAAAACTACTTTACGAGATGCACGGTCAACTACTGCACCTAGGTACAATTCGTTAGCAATGTCAGTACAGCTTTCTACTAAAATTTTAGCTACTGGCTGGCCTTTCTCGTCTGTTTGGTAAGTAACTAGGTTTTTACCTAACCAGTTAGCTGCAAACGCTTTTACTTCTTCGATAGTTTTAACTAGCTTTACACCGCCAGCTTTACCACGTCCACCTGCGTGAACCTGAGTTTTAACAACCCACATATCGCCGCCAATTTTTTCAGCAGCTGCAGCAGCTTCTTCAGGTGTATCGCAAGCGTAACCTGTAGAAACGGGTAAACCATATTCGGCAAAAAGTTGTTTTGCCTGATACTCATGCAAATTCATGATGCTTTATCCAATTTTTTATACTAAAAGAGCTGAATATTTTTTCAAATAAACAACTATCCCAAATTGCGCACCTAGTATAGATCCCAAGGCTTAACATGAAAACCCCAGTACGACCAAAGGCGCAAAAAAAAAGCTGTGAATGTTCATTCACAGCTTACATTTCATACAACTAGATTAAACATCTAGCAATAAGCGAGTTGGATCTTCAAGTAACTCTTTAATAGTCACTAAGAAACCAACAGATTCTTTACCATCAATGATACGGTGGTCATAAGAAAGTGCTAAATACATCATAGGTAGTATTTCAACTTTACCATTTACAGCCATCGGACGGTCTTGGATTTTATGCATACCCAAGATTGAAGACTGTGGCAAGTTAATGATAGGTGTAGATAGCAATGAACCAAATACGCCACCATTAGTAATAGTGAAATTACCACCCGTCATATCAGCAAGCGTAAGCTTACCATCACGACCTTTAAGTGCTAGCTCACGAATACCTTTTTCGATTTCAGCAACAGATAGTTTGTCACAATCTTTAAGTACTGGAGTAACTAAGCCACGTGGAGTAGATACTGCAATGCTGATATCGAAATAGTTATGGTAAACAATATCGTCACCATCAATTGATGCATTTACATCTGGGAAACGCTTAAGAGCTTCAGTTACCGCTTTCACATAGAAAGACATGAAACCTAAACGAATGCCGTGACGCTTTTCAAACGTTTCTTGGTACTGCTTACGAAGGCTCATGATTGGTCCCATGTTCACTTCGTTGAATGTAGTTAACATTGCAGTTGAGTTTTTAGCTTCAAGAAGGCGTGTCGCAATCGTTTTACGTAAACGAGTCATAGGTACACGTTTTTGAGTACGATCGCCCATTGGTGCTGCAGGAGCAGAAGCTTCTGCTTTTTTAGCCGCTGGCGCTGGTGCTTTTAAGAAAGTATCAACGTCTTCTTTAGTTACACGACCATTTTTACCCGTGCCTTTAATTTTAGAAGCGTCTAGGCCTTTCTCAGCAATTAAACGACGAACTGATGGTGTTAACACATCTGAACTTTCGCTTGAATCTGCTGCTGGCGCTGCGTCTGCTTTTGCAGCTGGAGCCGCTGGTGCACCGCCTGCTTTAACCGAACCAATTACTTGCTCGCCTAATACAGTATCGCCTTCGCCGTGAATGATATCACCCATGATGCCATCTTCTTGAGCTACTACTTCAAGAACAACTTTATCTGTTTCAATATCTACCAAGTTTTGGTCGCGTGTTACCGCGTCACCTGGTTGTACATGCCATGTAGCAATTGTTGCGTCTGCAACTGATTCTGGAAGTACAGGTACTTTAATATCCACTTCTTTACCTTCTGATGCTGGTGCTGATTGCGCCACTGGCGCGTCTTCTGATTTAGCTGGTGCTGATTCTTCTTTAGTTGAACCTTCACTTGCTGGCGCTGCATCAGCATCACCAAGTAAACCCATAACTTGGTCGCCAAGTACGGTTGCACCTTCTTCTTGTGATATTTCTGTTATTACACCGTCATGCTGTGCAACAACTTCTAAAACCACTTTATCTGTTTCAATGTCTACTAAGTTTTGATCGCGAGTTACTTTGTCGCCAACACTTACATGCCATGTAGCAACGGTAGCATCTGCAACCGACTCAGGAAGAACAGGAACTTTAATTTCTGTGCTCATTGCTTATCCTTTATTTTCTATAGTAAGCGCGTCGGCAACGAGCGCTTGTTGTTCTTTAGTATGTACTGACATGTAACCACACGCTGGTGATGCAGACGCTTTACGTCCTGCATATTTTAATTTAGCACCTTGTGGGATTGCATCAATAAAGTGATGTTGTGAACAGTACCATGCACCTTGGTTTTGTGGCTCTTCTTGACACCATACAAAATCAGTTACGTGTTGGTAGCGCTCTATAATTGTTTGCATTTCATCGTGTGGGAACGGGTATAACTGTTCAACACGTACAATTGCAATATTATCTTGCTCAAGCTTACGACGTTCTTGTAGTAACTCGTAGTAAACTTTACCGCTACAAAATACAACGCGCTCTACTTTCTCAGGGTTAATATCATCAACTTCGTCGATCATATTATGGAAAACACCTTCAGAAAGTTCTTCAAGTGATGAAGTAGCAAGCGGATGACGAAGTAGTGACTTAGGCGTCATAACAATCAGAGGACGACGAAGTGGTCGAACTGATTGACGACGAAGCATGGCGTAAACTTGCGCCGGCGTTGAAGGAACACACACTTGCATGTTGTGATCAGCACATAGTTGCAAGAAACGCTCTAAGCGTGCTGAACTATGCTCTGGGCCTTGGCCTTCATAGCCGTGCGGTAGCAAAATCGTAAGACCACATAAACGGCCCCATTTTTGCTCACCAGAACTTAAGAATTGGTCAAATACAACCTGTGCACCATTGGCGAAATCACCGAACTGCGCTTCCCAAAGTATTAATGAAGTAGGCTCTGCTGTTGCATAACCATATTCAAAAGCTACTACAGCTTCCTCAGAAAGAACCGAATCAAATACTTGGAAAGTACCTTGACCTTCACTTAAATTCTGTAAAGGTGTGTAAGTTGCACCATCGGATTGACTGTGAACTACAGCATGACGATGGAAGAATGTACCACGACCTGAATCTTGACCCGTCAAACGGATGTCAGTACCTTCAGTTGCAATTGTTGCATAGGCAAGTGTTTCTGCCATACCCCAATCGAGTGGTTTTTCACCCGTGGCCATTAGCTTACGATCGTCATAAATCTTTTTAACACGAGACTGTGCTTTATATTGCTCAGGGTAGGAAGCAATTTTCTCACCGAGAGCTTTAAGCTTTTCTACAGAAACGCTAGCATCGTAATCAACATTCCATTCATGGCCGACATATTTAGCCCAATCAGAAGAATGTGATGTCTCTGGTTGTATTTCTGAAACTACACAATTCCCCTCGTCTAACGCATCACGGTACTCATCAGCAAGTGCTTTTATTTCTTGCTCAGAAAATGTGCCCTCTGCTATAAGTTGATCTGCATAGATTAAACGTGGTACTGGGTGTTTTTTAATTTTTTGGTACATTAAAGGCTGAGTTGCATTAGGCTCATCAGCTTCATTGTGACCATGGCGACGGTAACAAACTAAATCGATTACTACGTCGCGCTTAAACTGGTTTCTAAAATCAAGTGCAAGTTGAGTTACAAATGCAACTGCTTCAGGATCATCAGAGTTTACATGGAAAATTGGCGACTGAACCATTTTAGCAATGTCAGTACAGTAATCTGTAGAACGTACATCGTCTTGCTTAGAGGTTGTAAAACCTACTTGGTTGTTGACAACAATACGAATACTACCACCACAACTAAACGCGTTAGTCTGTGACATATTAAACGTTTCTTGTACAACACCTTGTCCAGCAATAGCAGAATCACCATGTATTGTAATTGGTAATGCTTTAATACCAGAGCTATCACCTAAGCGATCAAGACGAGCACGTACAGAGCCCATAACTACTGGATTTACGATTTCTAGGTGAGATGGGTTAAACGCAAGCGCCATATGAACATTGCCACCTTTGGTAGCAAAATCAGACGAATAACCCATGTGATATTTAACATCACCAGAACTTAGCGTTTCTTTATGTATACCAGCAAATTCATCAAATAATTCTGATGGGTTTTTACCAAGTACATTAACTAAAACGTTTAAACGACCACGGTGAGCCATACCAATAACAGCTTCTTGTTGGCCGCTTTCACCAGCGCGGTGAATAAGCTCTTTAAGCATTGGAACTAACGCATCGCCACCTTCAAGTGAAAAGCGCTTAGCACCAGGGAACTTAGACCCTAAATATTTTTCTAGACCATCTGCTGCAGTAAGCCCTTTAAGGATACGTAGCTTTTCATCTTTTGAGAATTTAGGCCTAGACTGGACAGATTCTAGACGTTGTTGTAACCAACGTTTTTCCTCTGTTGATGTGATGTGCATATACTCAGCGCCAATTGAACCACAATATGTAGTTTTTAGTGCTTGGTATAGTTCACCTAAAGGCATAGTATCGCGCCCTACGGCAAACGATCCTACGTTAAACTCGCGGTCAAAATCACTTGAAGATAGGTCGTGGTACTCTAGCTCTAAATCTCGTACACGCTCTCGTTGCCAAATACCTAATGGATCTAGGTTTGCATTTTGGTGCCCACGAAAACGGAAAGCATTAATAAGTTGTAGAACTTTAACCTGTTTAAGGTCACCGCCACTACCCTCTGCTACCACTACTTCTCTATGCTTGTTTTTTGCAAGCTGTGCAAACTGTGCTCGAACCTCTGAATGTTTTACTTCAACATCCACACCATCAACTTTAGGTAATTGTTCAAACACTTCTCGCCATTCGTCTGGCACAGAAGTCGCATCGTCTAAATACGCTTCATAAAGCTCTTCTACATAAGCAACGTTGCCGCCGTTTAAATGTGAAGATTCTAGCCATGCCTTCATCACACCTTCGTGCATTTATAAGCCCTTTTTTTTAGCGCAGAAATTAATAGTTATTATAACAAGATGGCTAATATAATTTAATATTAGCCATCTTACCTTTACTAAGCTATCAAACCGCTCGGTTTAGTAACATAGATTTGATTTGTCCAATTGCTTTGGTCGGATTAAGACCCTTAGGACAAACGCTAACACAGTTCATGATACTGTGACAACGGAACACACTGAACGCATCGTCTAAATCCGCTAAACGTTCTTCAGTTGCTGTATCTCGGCTATCAGCCAAGAAACGGTAAGCATGAAGAAGGCCTGCTGGACCAATGAACTTGTCTGGATTCCACCAGAACGAAGGACACGATGTTGAACAACATGCACACAAAATACACTCATAAAGCCCATCTAATTTATCACGTTCTTCAATAGTTTGAAGACGTTCGCCTGCTGCAGGCTGATCATTAATTAAATAAGGTTTAACTTTTTCGTACTGAGTGTAGAACTGACTCATGTCAATAACAAGGTCACGAACCACAGGTAAACCTGGTAATGGACGTACTACGATTTTACCTTTGCCATTTTTTTGTAGCGTGGATAAAGGAGTAATACATGCTAAACCATTTTTACCATTCATGTTAACACCATCAGATCCACACACACCTTCACGGCATGAACGACGGAAAGATAATGTAGGATCTTGTTCTTTTAGAAGAATAAGTGCATCCAACACCATCATGTCGTGACCTTCCTCTGTTTGCAAGGTGTATTCTTGCATACGAGGAGCGTTGTCAACATCTGGATTATAACGATAAACTGAAAATTGTACTTGTGCCATCGTCTATCTCCTAGTAAACACGTGCTTTAGGTGGGAAAGCTTCACGCGTTTTAGGCGCATAGTTTACATCACGCTTACTCATTTCATCCGTTACAGGATTGAATACTGAGTGACATAACCAGTTTTCGTCATCACGATCTGGGTAGTCAAAGCGAGAATGTGCACCACGGCTTTCTGTACGGAAGTTTGCAGCTACTGCAGTCGAGTAAGCTGTTTCCATTAAGTTGTCTAGTTCAAGACATTCGATACGCTGCGTATTGAAGTCTGATGATTTATCATCAAGACGAGCATGTTGCAGACGTTCGCGAATTTCTTT
Source organism: Pseudoalteromonas sp. BSi20429 (assembly GCF_000238895.1). NCBI lineage: Bacteria > Pseudomonadati > Pseudomonadota > Gammaproteobacteria > Alteromonadales > Pseudoalteromonadaceae > Pseudoalteromonas > Pseudoalteromonas sp. BSi20429. The sequence continues at coordinate 120,248 of NZ_BADV01000100.1, forward strand.
AAGTTCTTGAAGACCTGCAGCCATTGAGTCACCTTCACGGAATACCGAGAAGTTAAGCTGCATACATTGTTGTAGGTCTTTTTTGATTTGAACTGGATCTTCACCTTGGCCAGCCGTTGAATTTTCCCAACGATTGTAACGTGCAAGAGACGCTTCTAAGTCTGATTCTGAAGCAGCTTTAGATATTTCAACGTCATTTAGGTACTTACCTAAGAAGTTACCCGCAGCACGACCAAACACAACTAAATCAAGTAATGAGTTACCACCTAAGCGGTTTGCACCGTGTACAGATACACATGCAATCTCACCTACTGCAAATAAACCTTGAACTACTGTTTCGTTGCCTTGAGCATCGATTTGTAGCGCTTGTCCATTTACATTAGTAGGAACACCACCCATCATATAATGACAAGTTGGAATTACTGGAATTGGCTCTTTTGCAGGGTCAACGTGAGCAAATGTTTTAGCAAGGTCACATACGCCAGGAAGACGTAAGTTAAGTGTTTCTTCACCCAAATGGTCAAGTTTTAACTTAAGATGTGGACCCCAAGGACCATCACAACCACGACCTTCACGGATTTCAGTCATCATTGAACGTGCAACAACGTCGCGAGACGCTAAGTCTTTTGCGTTTGGTGCGTAACGTTCCATGAAGCGTTCGCCATCTTTATTTAAAAGATAACCGCCTTCACCACGACAACCTTCAGTTACTAGCGTACCAGCACCTGCGATACCCGTTGGGTGGAACTGCCACATTTCCATGTCTTGCATAGAAATACCAGCACGTGTTGCCATACCAACACCGTCACCAGTGTTAATGTGAGCATTAGTGGTTGATGCAAATATACGACCTGCACCACCAGTAGCTAATACAACAGCTTTAGATTTGAAGAAGGTAACTTCACCTGTCTCAATCTCAATTGCAGTACACCCTACTACATCACCATTATCGTTTTTAACTAGATCAAGTGCATACCATTCAGAGAATACATTTGTTTTGTTTTTAACGTTTTGTTGATATAGAAGGTGTAATAAAGCATGACCAGTACGGTCAGCAGCTGCTGCAGTACGTGCGGCTTGTTCACCACCAAAGTTTTTCGATTGACCACCGAAAGGACGTTGGTAAACACGGCCATTTTCAAAACGAGAAAATGGTAAACCCATGTTTTCTAATTCGGTAATAGCTTCTGGGCCAGTTTGACACATGTATTCAATAGCGTCTTGGTCACCGATAAAATCGGAACCTTTAACGGTATCGTACATATGCCATTCCCAGTTATCTTCGTGTGAATTACCAAGCGCAACCGTAATACCGCCTTGAGCAGATACAGTGTGTGAGCGCGTTGGAAATACTTTAGATATTAATGCACACGTTTTGCCAGATTCTGTAATTGCTAAAGCAGCGCGCATACCTGCACCACCTGCACCAATTACTACGGCGTCAAATTCACGAACAGAATATTTCACTTAAACACCCCATAATACGATTAGACCAATAGCTACGTAAGCAACGGCCATTAGGTTTAATACAAAACCTAAAACTGCACGAAGCTTTGCGCACTTAACATAGTCTGTAAGAACTTGCCAAAGGCCAATGCGGGTATGAACCATAATGCAAACAAGGGTAATTAACGTAAACCCTTTCATTGCTAGGTTAGAGAAGAGGCCTGTCCAGGCTTCGAAAGTGACTTCTGGCGTCGCTAAAAAATAGCCGATAATAAAAATCGCGTAAGCGCTGATTATTAATGCCGTGGTACGTAAAGATACGAAATCTTGTACACCATCACGTTTTAGAGTTGCTTGATTTAAAACCATATCCACACCCCTGCCAATACGGCAAACACAACACCAAGAGCCATTGAAACTTTAGCGCTGAGGTTACCTGATTCAAGTTCTTCCCAATGTCCCATATCCATAATCATATGACGGATACCACCAATAAGGTGATAACCTAATACAGAAACAGTGCCCCAAGCTATAAATTTGGCAATGAATCCGTTAAACAGACCCTTGACGAATTCAAAACTTTCAGCTGAAGAGAGAGACTCAGACCAAGCCCAAATGACAAACGTTAAAGCAAAAAATAATGCAACACCGGTGACGCGGTGAAAAATTGAAGCTTTAGCCGTTGCCGGCATAGATATAGTTGTTAGATCTAGATTTACAGGTCTTTGCTTTTTCACAGTTACTTGCCCATCTTTGCTCACAGTGGAGCTCATCTACTTGTTTTTCTAAAAACCCACCAAATATTACTGATGGAACTATCAAAATAAACGTACCAAAACAATTAAAGTTCACAAACCTGTAAATTTTAAGCTGTTAAGAATATGTTTACCCAAATACAATACGGTTTAAAACCACCGTTAGTATATATACCCACAGGGCTTTTTACAATTCTTGTTTATTTAGAGATGTTTGCGAATTAGCCAATAGTATTATATTTAATTAATACCGAATATTTATTATACATATATGCATAATGTTTATAAAAATTGACTTTAACCCCCTCTTTCACGTTAAAATGAGAAGATGTGCTTAAAACAGATTTCAGAACTTTAAAATCTAAAAATCAGAATAGATATCTTAATAGGAGATACATAACGATGGCAGATAAAAAAGCCACAGTCCAAATTGATGGACTAGATCCAATCGAACTTCCAATTTATCAAGGCACTGCTGGCCAAGATGTAATCGACGTACGTACGTTAGGTTCACACGGTCACTTTACTTATGACCCAGGTTTCATGTCGACTGGTTCTTGTGAATCTGCAATCACCTATATTGATGGTGGTAAAGGTGTACTACTTCACCGTGGTTACCCAATTGAGCAATTAGCTGAAGACTCAAATTACATTGAACTTTGTTACTTACTTTTAAATGGTGAGTTACCTTCTAAAGAACAATATGAAGTTTTTAAGAATGAAATCACTACAAGCACTATGCTTGACGAGAAGATTGCTAACTTTTTCCAAGGTTTCCGCTTTGACGCTCACCCAATGGCAATGCTTTGTGGCGTAGTAGGTGCATTATCATCTTTCTATCATGAAGACCTTGATATTACTGATGCTGAACAACGTAAAACAAGCGCAGTTAAGCTTGTTGCTAAGTTACCAACAATCGCGGCAATGGCTTATAAAACAAATATCGGCCAACCGTTTGTATACCCACGTAACGATTTAAGCTACGCAGAAAACTTCTTACACATGATGTTCTCTGTACCTGCTGAAGAATATAAAGTTAATCCTGTAACTGCAAAAGCAATGGATAAAATCTTTATGCTTCATGCAGATCATGAACAAAATGCATCAACTTCAACAGTTCGTCTTGCTGGTTCATCTGGTGCTAACCCGTATGCATGTATTGCAGCTGGTATTGCATCTTTATGGGGCCCTGCTCACGGCGGCGCTAATGAAGCATGTTTAAACATGTTAGAAGAGATTGGCTCTGTTGACCGTATTGATGAATACGTAGCTAAAGCTAAAGATAAAGCTGACCCGTTCCGCCTTATGGGCTTTGGACACCGTGTTTACAAAAACTTTGACCCACGCGCTACAGTAATGCGTCAAACGTGTCACGAAGTTTTAGCTGAGCTGAATATCCAAGATCCACTTCTTGATATTGCTATGAAGCTTGAGCAAATTGCGCTTGAAGACCCATACTTTGTAGAGAAAAAACTATACCCTAATGTAGATTTCTACTCTGGTATTATCTTAAAAGCGATTGGTATTCCAACAAGCATGTTCACTGTAATCTTTGCAATGGCACGTACTGTTGGTTGGATCACTCACTGGGATGAGATGCTATCTCAACCTGGTCATAAGATCAGCCGCCCTCGTCAACTTTATACTGGTTACACTCAACGTGACTACGTATCAACTGACAAGCGTTAATTAACGTTGGTTAGTTTAAAAAGGCCGCATTTTGCGGCCTTTTTTATTAACAACACTTGAGAATTATCATAAACCGATTACAATTCCTGCCTTAAAAACACTATGTAGATGAGCCATGCTTGCTTTAAAGTTTGATATAAATAAAATTAGAAACGACTTCCCAACATTAAATCAAACAATAAACGGCTGCCCGCTTGTTTATTTAGACTCAGCAGCAACCTCACAAAAGCCTCAATCAGTTATAGATACAATTACTGAATTCTATACGTTTCAAAACGCTAATGTACACCGTGGACGCCATACGCTTAGCGAGCAAGCAACTTATTCATATGAACAAGTACGGGATAAAACTGCACAGTATTTCAATGTATTTAGTAAAGAGATTGTATGGACTAAAGGCGCTACAGAAGCCATTAACTTGGTCGCTAACGGATTAAAAAAGCGCTTAAATGAAAGTCATACCATAATGATATCTCCGCTTGAGCATCATGCAAACATAGTGCCTTGGCAAATAGTGAGTCAACAAACGGGTGCTAAATTAATAGCGCTTCCACTAAATAAAAATGGCACGCTGAACACTAAAGAATGCTGTGAATTTATAAAAGAAACAAAACCTGCCCTATTAGCTATTACACAAGCATCTAACACACTGGGTAATATCACCCATTTAAAACCACTAATTAGAGCTGCAAAAGACGTCAATTCTCTTGTTTTAGTCGATGGTGCACAAGGTGCACTGCATTTAAAACCCGATTTACGTGAATTAAACTGTGACTTTTATGTCTGCTCAAGCCATAAAATGCTCGGCCCAACAGGATTAGGTGTGCTTTATGGTCGATATGAGCAATTAAATACCCTTGAGATTTACCAATCAGGTGGGGAAATGATCGATAAAGTGTACTTAACTCACAGTACTTATCGTCCTGCGCCTGCAAAATTTGAAACTGGAACACCAAATATCTCTGGAGTTTTAGGCTTTGGTGCCGCATTAGACTATTTAAATGAATTAGATCACGCAAAAATTCAGCAATATGAGCAAAAATTGTTTAGTTATGCAGCTCAAAAATTGGTAAAGGTTGATGGTATTACAATATACAGCAACCTATCTGACAATATTGGTACACTCTGTTTCAACTTAAATGATGAACATCCTTATGATTTGGCAACTTTACTTGACGGGTACGGGGTTGCAGTAAGGAGTGGACACCATTGTACACAGCCATTAATGACACATTTAGGGCTTAATGGAACGCTAAGAGCGAGCTTTTGTTTTTATAATACCTATGAAGATGTAGATATATTCATTGATTCACTTAAAAAATGTATCGCTTTACTGGACTAAACGTCACTTTAATAGAATTAATTAGGATAACTCATGACAAATACGTTTAACAAAGTCACAGAATCTATAAAAAATGCGCCCGCTTGGCAGCAAAAATATCGTGAGATAATGCTTTTAGGAAAAACTTTACCTGTTTTAGCTGATGTTTTGAAAACTGATGATGCACTTGTACCTGGCTGTGAAAGCAAAGTATGGATGTTTGTTGAATTTGATTTAACAGAAAATACACTTGTTGTAATTGGTGACTCAGATACACGTATAGTAAAAGGATTATTAGCCATTATTTTAGCGCTTTACAATGGCCTCACACCAGAGCAAGTAGTGAATAAAAATGCGTATGAAGAATTTGAAAAGCTCGGCCTTATAAGCCACTTAAGCGCATCACGTGGTAATGGTATTAAAGCCATGGTTGATAAAATACAAACCATGGCACAACAAAAGCTTAGTTAGCAAAAACTAAGCTTGCGAGCGTTGTTTTTTATCTAGATATTTACGCACCGCTTTTGCCGCAACAAAAAAGCCAAAGCTTCCTGTGATCATAGTCACAGATCCAAAACCATTATTACAATCCATATTCATCGAGCCATCAGCACTTTGCTTTGCATGACATACACTGCCATCGCTTCCTGGGTAAACCAGTTGCTCTGTTGAGTAAACACAATCAATATTAAACTTACGTTTAGGATTATTACTAAAATTATACTGCTTACGCAAAATATAACGTACTTTTGCAAGCAATGGGTCTTGCGTAGTTTTAGCTACATCACCAAAAGTTATTTGGCTAGGATCTGTTTGCCCGCCAGCACCACCAGTTGTAATTATAGGTAGTTTATTACGTTTACAGTGAGCAATTAATGCTGCTTTTTCTTTAACTGCATCAATACAATCAATCACATAATCAAAACCTTGAATATGCTCTTGAATATTATCAAGCGTAATAAAGTCATCTATTACATTAACTTGGCACTGTGGATTAATAAGCTCGCAGCGCACTTTCATTGCATCTACTTTAGCTCGACCAATAGTGCCCGTTAACGCATGAATTTGTCTATTGACGTTAGTCGCGCAAATATCATCCAAATCAATCAATGTTATTTTACCAACACCAGTACGTGCAAGTGCTTCTGCTGTCCAGCTCCCTACACCACCAATCCCTACTACACAAAAATGTGCTTCTTGAAGCCAATCAAACTGTTGATGACCATATAAACGTTTAATACCACCAAAACGTATATCTGTAACTTTTTCGCTCATTTACCAATCCAGTTGCCATGGCGATTGCCATGCTTGAAAATCTTGATGTTTAATTAACGCCAAATACTCATCACCATTATCGGGTAATAAAGTTAGCTGTATTTGTTCACCTTGCCATAAAAAGCTCAATGCATATCCATGTAAATAGGTACGATTTGATGGCGTGCCTGAATACATTGCATCGCCTAAAATAGCAGAGCCAATACTTTTTAGTGCCACTCTTAATTGATGCGTCTTTCCTGAATAAGGCTTTAAAATATACCCTCTAAATCCCGGCTTATAACTTAGCGAATAAAATCGGGTGATTGCAGGGTTAAGCTTACTCGTTAGTAACTTAAACGAGCCACGGCGAGATTTAGCCATATCGCCTTTGATCCACCCCTGCTTCTTTTTTGGTTTAGCGTCACTAATCGCTAAATAAAATTTAGCAATCGCATGCTCAGTAAACATAACAGTAAAGCTGGCCGCAGCGGCTTTGTTTCGCGCTAAAATAATCAGCCCTGATGTCACTTTATCTAAACGATGAACGGCATAAAGCTTTTGCGATAATTGTTGTTCGGCTAACACAACAAAGCCGGGGCCATCTTCTGAATGAAAATTAAGACCCGCTGGCTTTTCTAAAATATAAAAATCGTTATGTGTATAAACAACGTTTAATATCTTACTTACTTGCTCACTCACACGTTTTTACTTTTAATATGCGCTATCACTTTAGCTAAGTCATCGGGCGTATCGACACCTGCATGAGGGGCTATTTGAGCTTGCTCTATTTTGATTTTATAACCATGATACAACACACGTAACTGCTCAAGCGATTCAAGTAGCTCAAGTGGCGATACGCTCAATTCTATATATTGTTTAATAAAACCCGCTCTGTACGCATAAATACCTACGTGGCGCTGAAATGGCGCTAAATTAAGAGCACTGCTGTCATTCATCATTGTGCTTCTATCAAACGGAATACTTGCACGAGAAAAATACAGCGCATTTTTATTGATATCGCTAACCACTTTAACGGCATTAGGATTAAATACTTCATCACGCTCTTCAATAGCAACACTTAACGTTGCCATTGGTGCTGTTGAATCACTTAATAGTGCAGCAACTTGGGATACATTTTCTGGCGCAAGTAAGGGCTCATCGCCTTGTACATTAACCACAATTGTATTGCTGTCGAGTTCAAGTAAATCAACTACTTCGGCTAAACGCTCAGTACCCGATTGGTGATCTTCGCGAGTCATTACAACATCACTAGTAAATAAACGTACTGCATCAAACACTTTTTGATGATCGGTTGCTATAACCACTTTACTTGCACCTGATAAACATGCTTTTTCGTAAACATGTTGAACCATTGGCTTACCGCAAATATCAGCAAGCGGCTTACCAGGTAGTCGGGTTGATGCAAAACGTGCAGGAATTACAACTACGAATTCCACTTTTCAACCTCTTCTAAAGATAACTCACGTGCTTCGTTTTCAAGCAATACTGGAATATCATCTTGAACGGGGTAAGCAAGCTTAGCTGCAGTACTAATTAGTTCGTTGTTTTCTCTATCAAAGCGTAATTTACCCTTACAAACTGGGCAGGCAATTATCTCGAGTAATTTTGTATCAAAGGCCATTGAGTATTCCTTTTTCTTTTAATAATGAATTTAATGTGTTTATTACGCTATCGGAAGGCTCTGCATCTACAGGTAAATAATACCAATTAGGTTTTGCAAAGGACTTACATTTAACCGCGTCTTTTTCGGTCATTATAATGCAATCATCACCAAACTGAATAAAATCATCTGCTGTATAAGCATAATGATCTCTAAAATGATGAGTCGACAATAGCTTAATATTTTGTGCTTCTAATGAGTCTTCAAACCGTTTAGGGTTCCCAATTGCACTTATTGCATGTGCGTGAGTTACCGTATGTTTTGCATCATCACCTGAATTAACTAAGCGAAGGTTACTTACTTGCAGCACATAGCTATTATTAGCCTCACCGCCATTTTCAATTACTATATCAACACTTTGTAAGCGTTTAGTTGTTTCGCGTAGTGGCCCTGCGGGCATAACAAAACCATTACCAAAGCGGCGTTCACTATCAACAATACAACACTCAATGCTACGAGGCATTTTATAATGCTGCATCCCATCATCAGAAATAATGACATCTAGCGTATAATTTTTTTCTAATAAATCGATATTATGCTGTCTATTAGGGCCAACTGCTATTGGGCACTTTAAACGATGGTATAAAAGCACAGGCTCATCTCCAGCCTGTTGGGCGTCAACAACTGAAGTGACTAACAGCGGGTAATTATCTGATTGCCCACCATAACCTCTACTAATAATACCCACTGATAAACCTTGCTCGGTCAAATACTCATACAACCACAAAACAAAAGGTGTTTTACCATTGCCGCCTACGCTTATATTGCCGACTACAATAACAGGCGTTTTGCACTCAAAAGGTTTAAGTATTTTAGCGCTGTACAAGAGTTTTCGAAATGACGATACAACCCAAAACAAAGCACTTAATGGTAATAACAGTAAAGTAATTAGACCAAATGGTTTATACCAGCTTTGCTCTATTTTGCTCACGCCTGATCACCAAACTGCATTTTGCAAAGTGCTGAATAAGTACCGTCATTTGCTAATAAGCTACTATGATCGCCACTTTCTATCACACGACCGTTATCAATAACATAAATTCGGTCACTGTTTTCAATAGTAGATAAGCGATGTGCTATAACAATAGAGGTTTTATCTTTCATTAGCGTTTCTAACGCTTGCTGAATAAGCTTTTCTGATTCGGTATCAAGTGCTGATGTTGCCTCATCTAAAATCAAAATAGGTGCATCTTTTAATATTGCACGCGCTATCGCTATTCGCTGGCGTTGACCACCTGAGAGCATTACCCCATTTTCGCCTACCATGGTGTTTAATTGCTCTGGCAAGTCTTTAACAAATTCCCACACGTGCGCTTGTTTGGCAACTTGTTCTAACTCTTCAACAGACACATCGTGCTTTATGCCATAACAAATATTGTTAGCAATCGTGTCGTTAAATAACACAACCTGCTGAGAGACTAAAGCAAATTGGCGACGCAGATCAGTTAATTTATAGTCCTGCAGTGCTATGCCATCAAGTAAAATTTCACTCGGTAACTCTAAGTCATAGTAGCGTGGTAACAAGTTAGAAATTGTCGACTTACCTGAGCCTGAGCGCCCAACTAAAGCAATACTTTCACCCGCCTCAATCGTTAGCGACAAATCGTTTAATACGGCTTCATCTTTCGTTGGGTACTTAAAGGTTACGTTCTTAACTTCAATTAAACCTTTAACTTTATCAACCGAAACAGTGCCTGTATCTTTTTCCATTTCTTCGTCTAAAACTAAAAATATACTTTGCGCTGCAGAGATACCACGTTGCATATCACTATTCACATTGGCAAGTTGTTTTAGCGGGCGAAGTAACATCATCATTGAGGCAATTAATGCCATGAAGTCACCAGATGTAATCGTATCAATCATTGATGGCAACGACACCGCCCACAAAATAACTGCCATGGCACTTGCCGCTAAAATTTGAATTATAGACACACTAAGCGCTTTAGTTGCGTCCATTTTGATACGTTGCTGACGATTATGATTATTAATTTTCGAGAAGTGATTAATCTCTTGATCTTGACCACCAAAACCATGAATAACTTTATGCCCGCTCAGCATTTGTTCTGAGCTACGGGTAACTTGCCCCATGGCAGATTGAATGTTTTTAGAAATGTGGCGAAAACGTTTAGAGACGACGGCGACAATAATAGCAACAAGTGGGATGATCACTAAAAATATCAGTGATAGTTGCCAACTGGTATAGAACATTACCGCAAGTAAAAATACAACAAATGCCCCTTCACGTACAACTATTAGCAAGGCTTTAGTAATCGCTTGTTGAACCTGTTCTGTATCAAATGTGATTTTTGAAATTAAATCGCCTGTTGAGTTTTTGTCATGAAAAGAAACGGGTAAGTGCAGTATGTGCTCAAATAACTCTTGGCGTAAAGAACGTACAACTTGGGAGCCTACATAACTTAAGCAGTAAGAAGACATAAAGTTAAAAACACCACGCCCTAGAACTAACGCGATAACGACAAAAGGAGCGTACTTTAAAACTTCTGTATTACGCTGGTTCAAACCTTGATCAATAAACGGCTTCATTAATTGAATAAATAAAGCATCCATTGCTGAATAGCCTATCATCCCAATAATTGCGACAAATGCGACGCTTTTGTAGGTGCCAACATATGAGACAAGACGTTTATAAATTTGTGTAGTACTTTGATCCATAACACTCTCTAAATACAGTAACAATCTGTATTGTATCCTCCGATGAGATAAAACTAAACGTCAATCTTTGATAAACCAGTAACTTTCATGCCCTCTTGCTGTTTCTATAGACAAATTCTTTGCATAAAATTTAATACTAATTTGCCCTTCAACGCCTGTCGTAAATTGCTGAGCGTTTATTTGGTTATAACGTTCGACGACAAGAGGCTTGGGGAATTCCCATTGCCCTTTATAGGCACTTGAATGAATGACTACTTGGGGAGCAACGTTATTTATAAAATTAACACTTGATGATGTATCGCTACCATGATGCGGGCTTAACATTACTGTACTTTTCAACGATTTATTATCCGCTAATAGCGATGCTTCACGCGCCTTTGATATATCACCGGTAAGTAACACGCTATGAGTATTGTCTGATACCCTAACAACGCATGAATCATCATTTTCATTTCCAAACCCTTTTGTACTAAAGCTTTGTACTTTTAATCCAGCAAAATCAATGTTTATGACTTCACATACATTATGTGTATTTTTAGGATGAAATTGTTGTAATGTTTCACCAAAGCCAGCATCTAAGAAATGTTGTAATCCTCCAGCGTGATCATTATCTTCATGACTTAGAATCGCCGTTTTCACTGTTAAATTATTTGCTTTAATATAAGGCAATAAAATACTTCGCGTACGGCTAAAGCGATTGAAATAACTGGGGCCAAAATCATAAATAAGCACTTGTTTATCTTTTTCAATTAATGCCATAAGTCCATGCCCAACATCAAATACATGTAGTTGCCACTTAGACTTTTCTGTTAGCCAATAATTTAATAAAAGCGTTATTGCTGGAATAAAAGCGAGCCATTTATAAGGAAGAAAATAAACCATCAACATAATAATATAAGTAAAAACGACAAATATTGAGTCAATTCTGCCAGTCGTTATCCACCTTAACGATTCTGGTATTTCATTAAGCAATTTAAATAGCGCATATAAGCCTGTATCAAACAGGTTTATTAAAATACTTATATCTAAGAAAATACTCAGTAATGTAAAAACAATTAAAAAAGGTAAGATAATGATTGAAAGCAGCGGTATAGCAATTAAGTTTATTATCAAACCTGCAATACTTACCCCATTAAAAAAATAGAGTGAAAGTGGCAATAAACCAATAAATAACGCTATTTGAATAACAAACAGTGAAATAACTTTGTTTTTTATGCGAGTGTTTAATATTGGTAATTTATTAATAACTGTAAAAATGATAGCAACCGCTAAAAATGAAAAGTAGAGACCTGGATTGAGTAAATTAAATGGGTTAACAATAAGAACAATAACCAAGGCAAATAAAATGCTCCGCCAACGCAGCGGCTGCTTAGCAAGAAAATACAATAATAAATAACAACCCAGCATGATAAGCGCTCGCGTTGCCGATACTAAAAAGTCACTTAAGTACACATAAACCAAGGCTACTAAAAATCCGCATGAACTGTAATAAAGAGTCAGGTTGAATGATTGCCCGATCGAAGAATTAATTTTTTCAAAAATGAATCGAGTAAATAGATAACCGAAGCTAAAAATCAAACCAATATGTAACCCCGATATAGCAAGTAAATGACTTAGCCCAAGAGATTGCATTAATTGTTTATCAGCGTAGCTCATCAAAGATTTTTCACCGCTAAGCAATGCATAATAGAGCCACTGTAATTTTGTATCCGTATAAGTGTTTTTAAGGAAGTGCTGATAATCTAAAATTATGCTTTGTTTGTCGCTATTTATAATATTAAGATTTTTATTAAGCACTTTACCTTTAAATAATATTCTACTTATAAAAGCATAACGTTCATTATCAAATACATTAAAATTTTTATTACTACGAAAATGTTTTAAATGAATTAAAGCAGAAAATTCATCACCTACTATTAAAGGCTGTGCAGAATTAACACTGAGCATTGCTTTGGGTGCTCTAAAATCCGAAAAATTACTCCCTTCTAATGCCACTATTTTAACTTTAATATATTGAGGTTTTTTTGTCAGAAATAACCTCTTCAACAATTAATGTAGAATCAAGTGCATACTTTTCATCCGGTTTTGGTATTTCAAAACTATAAAAAACGTAAAAATGCAGACCAACGAAGCAAATTGCACAAATAAAGCCTAACAATACATTTAAAAACGGCTTAAAATAAGCGCTCACTATAACAATGAAAATTGTAAATACTGTAAATTCGAGAGTTTGATAATAAAATACGGTTGCTATACAGCCAATTACAAACCCAAGACTTATCCACACTGATGTAAATGGTTGCTTTAAATGGCTAAAAAAACGATCCAAAGATTTTTACCTGATCCAAATAAAATTAGACATCATAAATCACTAAGAATATTTGGACGCCTTTTACAAGACGCAAATCTTTGGCATTTAAATAGACGTTCTGCTCGAGGTGCATTTGCAGTCGGGTTATTTTTTGCTTTCATCCCTGTTCCTTTTCAAATGGTTTTAGCAGCAGCCGGCGCTATATTATTTAGAGTTAATTTACCTATCTCAGTAGCATTAGTATGGCTTACAAACCCTCTAACTATGCCACCTATTTTTTATGGCTCATACTTAGTGGGTACATTAATACTTAATCAGCCTGAGCAACACTTTGTATTTGAAGCTAGTTGGTCTTGGTTTCTAGAGAGCATAGAAACTATTGGCCCTGCATTTTTACTAGGTTCGTTAGTATGTGCTTCTATTGCATCAATTATCGGCTATTTTGGTATTGATATTATTTGGCGCCGCTCTGTTAAAAAAGCATGGTTATCGCGAAATAATTAGTAGCGTTAAAGCTAAATAATAATTATAAGATTCATGGCAATCCTAATCTTATAAAATATTATAGACGAAAAAAAACCAACTTTATTAAGTTGGTTTTTTATAATCAATATTAGTAAACTTTAAAAGCGAAATATACGTCTTAAGCCAACTAATGGTAATAGCAATAATGTATACCAAGGAAAGCTAGCAGAGTTACGTTCATAAACCTCTGCTTCTACTGGAGCACAGTTTTCTACTTCACCGTTTGCAATTGGCGTTAACTTAACTGCAACTGCAATACTTTCGTATTCAATTTCACCATTGATATCAGTTACAACACCGCCTAAAGAATCAAGTTTTTCAACTGTCTTAGTCGCAGTACCAAATATTTCATTATTTTCATTAATAGCTGTTGCTTCGGCCATTGAGTAAGCGTAGTCAGTTTCGCCATCAGTGTCATAACAAGGCAGTAAATCATTTAGATTAGTGATTTTGTCTTCACCAATTTTGTAAATAAAGGCTTCTTTAAGTCGTGAGCTATCAGAAACACCTACTTCCCCTTCGCCTACAATATATCCTTGATTATTTATATCGTTGCCATAAGAACTTGAGCTTGAAAAATAATCAGTTGGGAAAACTGTATTACCCGTTTCGATGTCATGATAAAAGAATTTACTTCTTCTTGAACCTTCAATAAATTTAACTGCATTACCTGTAATGACGTCGTTATCATTTATTGCTACTGAACTACCAGAAATCCAATCATCTGCTTGGTCTATAAAATCGGTTACAGCCCCATCTTTAAAATAGACTGGCATTGTAATTATAGCATCATCATTTTTGTAATAACGTGTATTAGAAGAGCCTACAATTGTACCGTTGTTATTCACTGCTAAAGCAGTACTTGTAAATGCGTCATCTTCCGTTTCACCTTCATCAGGTGTCAGTGCCATACCAAGCTCTTCAACAGACGTGATATTAAGTGATTCATCAAGTTCCCATTTAACAGCGCGCTTATTAAATAAGCCTCGTGTAATATTTGTATTTAACAAGTTGATACATACTGACGTAGGTTCGTCTTCATTATCACAGTTATCATCAATATTATCTTGTCTGTCATCTGGAATGCTTGTAGACATATTACCTACAACGGTATAACCACTGTTAGTTTTAACAATATCGTTAGCGCGGCTTGTGCCACCGTATTCATTAAACTCAGGCTCTAACTCAACACTTACACTGCCATCAGCGCTTATTACAATTCCACGTTCTATAAATTCATGAGTAAACCACGTTTCTGCATCATCTTCGCCATCAGGTGTAAAAGATACTTTATCGTATGGGGCACTACCCCAACCGACTGTAACGCCATCTTCACTTACTGCATTTAAAAGATTGATAGTAGAACGAGTTAATCCATCATAATCAACAGAAGCTATATCAAAAATCGGTTGTTCAGTAATCTCTGATTCGTTAAATTTAATCCCAACTAAAGAACTCATTTTTTGATATTCAAAGTTAGACGGAATTCCTAAATTCGAATTTGCCAAAAAACTAACCATAAAAGCGTGAGCATCAGGATTAGTGCTTACGGCATCATTATTTTCAATGTCATCAAGTGTGAAAGTAATTTCTTTATCACTTAATTCATATGCTGCTTCTGTGCTGTCGTAAGCACTTTCAATAACATTTTCAGTAAAATCTATATAGCTGGTATCAATAGGTAAATTGTATAAACCATTTGCGAAACCAATAATATGCCCGCTTTCGCTTACATCTGTTACATAAGAATATTTGGCGTCTTCAAGAGTCTCTAATTCACTTAACTGGTACGTCGCACTTGTTGCTGAAGTGCTTAATGTCGCTAAAATACTGGCAGCGAGTAATTTATATTTCATTTTAGTCCTTACTACTGATTCTGTAATTCTTCAAGTTCTTCCCAGCGCTCAAGCGCAGCTTCAAGGTCAGACTCAAGTTGTGCCAAATGGTTCAATGCTTTAGTTGTTACATCACTCTCTTGTTTAAAAAAGTCTGAGTCACTAACTACAGCTTGTTGAGCTTCAATTTCAGCTTCTAGTTTTTCCATTTTATTCGGTAGTTGCTCTAATTCAAGTTTTAATTTGTAAGAGAGTTTATTTGTTTTAGCTGCAGGTTTAGCAACTGGAGCGACTACTTTTTCAACTTTTTTTACTAGTTGCTGCGGCGTTTTTTTTTCTTGTTCAGCTAAATAGTTAACGTAAGCCTCATAGTCGCTATAGCCACCTACAATATCTGTAACTTTACCGTTACCTTCAAACGCCCATACACTTGAACATGTATTATCAATAAATTCACGGTCATGGCTTACAATCAGCACTGTACCTTGATATTGATTAATGATGTCCTCTAGTAACTCTAACGTTTCAATGTCTAAGTCATTTGTTGGCTCATCGAGAACAAGGATATTAGACGGCTTTAAAAACAATTTAGCTAATAGTAATCTGTTTTTTTCACCACCAGAGAGTGCTTTAACAGGGGTTCGAGCACGTGCTGGCGGGAATAAAAAGTCTTGTAAATAACCTAAAACATGGCGTGAACGACCGCCCATCATTACTTCTTGTTTACCTTCGGCGACGTTATCTTGAACTGTTGCTTCTTCATCAAGCTTTTCACGATATTGGTCAAAGTAAGCAAATTCTAAATTAACACCTTGCTTAGTTATGCCGCTATCTGGTTCTAAATCACCAAACATTAGTTTTAACAGTGTTGTTTTACCAATACCATTTGGGCCTACTAGACCGATTCTGTCACCGCGCATTACCAGTGTAGAAAAATCATCCGCAATAACTTTGTCTTTAAATGCATGACAAAGATGTTGAGCTTCAAATACTAACTTACCAGAGCGATCTGCTGTTTCAATATTGAAATCAGTTTTACCTACTTGATCCACACGTTGCTTACGCTCTGTACGAAGCTGCTTTAACTCACGAACTCGCCCTTCGTTACGCGTTCTTCGCGCTTTAACACCTTGTCGGATCCACGTTTCTTCTTCTGCTAAACGCTTATCAAACAATGCATTTTGCGCTTCTTCTACTTTTAAATCATGGGCTTTTTGCTCTAAGTACGTAGCGTAATCACCAGGGTACGAAATAAGCTTACCACGGTCTAAATCTAAAATACGCGTAGCAACAGCGCGAATAAACGCACGGTCATGCGATATAAATACGATTCCGCCTTTAAACTCTTTTAAAAATTGCTCAAGCCACATGACGCTTGCCATGTCTAAATGGTTTGTTGGCTCATCAAGTAATAATAAATCAGGCTCACTGACAAGTGCACGTGCAAGTGCTACTTTACGTAACCAACCACCAGAAAGAGACTCAAGTTTAGCTTCTGGCGTTAATTCTAATTGTGTTAGCACTAATTGAATTCGGCTATCAAAGCGCCAGCCATCGGCCGCTTCTAATTGATTTGATAAACGTTCAAGCTTGTTTAATAACTTATCAGTACACACTGTTTGCAACTCATTACTTACATGATGAAAATCAATTAGTAAGTTTGCAATCTCAGGCATACCTTGCGCAACGTAATCAAATACAGTGCCATTTGCGCCTTTTGGTGGATCTTGTTCTAAACGAGAAATTCTAATCCCGCCTAGCTGATTTATTTCACCATCATCTAATACAACTTCGCCATCAAGCACTTTTAATAGAGTTGACTTACCCGCGCCATTTCGACCAACAACACACACTCTTTCGCCACTTTCTATAACGGCATCTGCTTTGTTAAGCAAAGCATGCGTACCAAAAGCAAGTTGTGCTTTTAAAATTCTAATTAAATCCATAGTTCTTATTTGCTCTTATTCTGCTTGTGCTAAAAATTCGCGCACAGTGTGTAAAGTAAAAGGCCAAAATAATTGCTCGCCTTTTTCACTTTTTAATACAGGAATAGTAATTTGATACTCAGCTATAAGCTGCTCATCAGTCATAATATCGATTAGTAATAACTCACTCGTATTACTAAGTACCTCAGTGATAAGTTGCTCAGCTTGCTCGCACAAGTGGCAACCATCAGTGTGGTATAAAACCCATTTAGCCATGTGTAATTAACCAGCTATTATGGATTTTTTTATTACGTTTAAAGTCTGGTGATAACGTTTTATCTGAAATATTAATGGCTTTTAAACCTAAACCAATCAGACCAACTTCATCTATCACAAAACCACGTTTGTTATTAGAGAAAATTAAGGTACCTGATGGGCTTAAAATCTTTTTAACCCACGTTAATAATTTAATGTGATCGCTCTGTACATCAAACGCGTCTTTCATACGTTTTGAGTTTGAAAACGTTGGAGGATCTAAAAATATCAAATCATATTGTGCTGTCGCGTGCTCTAACCATTTTAAACAATCAGCTTGTTCAAAACGGTATCGTGTATTACTAATACCATTTAAATCAAAGTTATCTTGGCCCCATTTTAAGTAGGTCTTTGATAAATCGACTGTAGTAATGGCTTTAGCACCACCAAGAGCAGCATGTACAGAAGCTGTACCTGTGTATGCAAAAAGGTTTAAGAAACGTTTATCTTTAGCATTTTCTTGAATATAACGGCGCATTAAGCGATGGTCTAAAAACAAGCCTGTGTCTAAGTAGTCAAATAAATTAACTTTGAACTTAGCACCAAACTCTTCAACAACCATAGTACGGTTTTGTTTAGACATAGCGGTGTATTGATCTTCGCCCTTCTGCTTTTTACGTACTTTTACAGCAATGTTTTCAGGTGAAATCTCAAGCTGTTGAGCCGTTAAACTTATTACGTCTTGCAGGCGTTTTTCTGATGTTTTTTCATCAATTTCTTTAGGCGCTGCATATTCAAAAATTACAGCAGAGTCACCATAAATATCTACAGCAACATTGTATTCAGGGATATCCGCTTCATAGACGCGATAAGCATCTATTTTATTTTGTTTAAGCCAGTTTTTTAAGCCTTGTTTATTCTTTTTCAATCTATTTGCAAATGACGTTGACCCTTCAAAATTGAGTGCTTTTTTGTCATCTGTGGTCAAACTTACTTGCTTATCATCTAATTGATATAAGTTAAGTTCTACATCAAGCGGGCCATTTTTAAATTTATAACGCTTAAGGCGCACAAGTTTTAAAAGTTTAAATAAGCTCTCGTCCATACCCAATAAGGCAAGTTTCCAGTGATTGAAGTGCTTTTTAAAGCCAACGCCTAAATTACGGTGTAAATCAACAAGCTCAGCCATAGAGCCAATACGCTCACCATAAGGTAAGTTTGAAATTACAACACCCGGTAATTTTGCAACAGCTGTAAGCTTAGTTGCATCACTTTGCTTAAACTTAATCACGTCGTCAAGCTCTGCACGTTTAGCATTATCAATTGCTTTACTTAATACTTGCTCATCGTAATCGTGGCCAATTAACCACAATTTAGGATCAGTAATATTAGCGAGTAACTCTTCTTTAAGCTCTTTAAACTTAGCGGCTCTAAAACTGGGTAAACGCTCAAAAGCAAAACCTTCACGGAATAATCCTGGCGCTTCGTTTCGCGCCATACCGGCAGCTTCTATCAAAATAGTACCCGCACCACAACATGGATCGAATAAAGGCTGTTTTACATTTTCAAGCCAGCCACTTCGCTTAATTAATGCAGCAGCTAAGTGCTCTTTAATTGGCGCTTTACCTTGGCCTTGGCGGTAACCACGTTCTGACAAACGAGGACCTGAATAGTCAATATACATCGATACGCCGTAACGATTTAATCGTGCAACTACGCGCACGTTAGCATCTTGCTTATCAACGTTAGGACGTTGCTCGTATAAATCATTAAAATAGTCAACAATCGCATCTTTGATTACAAGACCCGAAAATTGCGTGTTTTTTAATGAGTCATTGGTACCGTTGAAGTCGACAGCGAATGTTTGCGTAGGTCCAAACCATTCTTGCCAAGGTTGCGAGCGCGCAAAATTATACAGGCTATTTTTGTCATCTACGCCTTCTTTTTCTTCAATAAGCATAAGCACACGCGTTGCAAAACGAGTTGATAAACAAACCTTTTGCGCAAGTAATGAGTCAGCCTCAAAACGAACAGAACCAACAGTTTGCTTAGACACGGTTGCGCCAAGTTCTGTTAGTTCATCAACCAATAAATTTTCGATTCCGATAGAAGTAAGTGCGATAAATTGCAAAGTAATAACCCTTAATAGCTAATTGCGCAGGATTATAACATAGGTTGGGCGACAAACACGCCATAAAGACACGCTTAAGGCTTAAATTTGGTTAGGCGGTTTGACTTTGATATTGCTGATTTAGAATGGGGTGTACTCGATTATTCAAAATACGGATTACTTCAAATTGCGCTAAAGATAAGTTTTCGTCTAATTTAAAGGTTTCACTTAAATTCAAACAAATAGATGCATCAGGACAATGCTCTACAATTAAAAAATCACCTGACTGCGCTTTAGATGTTAATTTTACTATTGCCTCTACGCTTGGCTCTGTCCCTGTGTATTCTTCAAAAAACCAACTTTTTGCTAAAACGGGTTTTAAGTGATACTTAACAGCAGTTGCATTTAATGATATTTGACAAATTTGAGCCGCAGACCACAATTCAAATCCATCCAGATAATTATAAACTTGTTCGTAAAATGCAGCATCTTCGAGACTAAAACGTGGATTTTTAAAAACAGAATCGGTGAGCTGTCTTAACTTATAAGGCGTGCATAATTGCATGTCGTCATTTAAATCAAGTAACAAACGATTTTTATCAGGACAAGTAATCCACTGCCATTGCTTTGATGCTTGTAACATTTACTCCTCCTTGGGTATATTGAATAATTATTGCTCAGAGTATAACCGCTTTTGACCACTTTTAAAATGTTTGCTTAGAACATTTAGCTAACGATCAAAAGCTTAGATAACTGATCCTTATAAGCCGTTAACGATCGACTTTACCAATTGTGGACCTTTGTAGATGAACCCAGTATAAACCTGAACTAAATTTGCGCCTGCATCTAACTTTTCTTTTGCAGATGTAGCATCATCAATACCGCCGACTCCGATGATTGGTAGCTTACCTTGTGTTAAGCGTTTTAGTTCACTTACTACCTCTGTAGAGCGCATTCTAACAGGGTGACCTGATAAACCGCCCGCCTCTTGTGCATATTGCTGCCCCATGACTGCGGCTCGTTCAAGCGTTGTGTTTGTGGCAATTACACCATCAATTTTATTATTTAAAAGTGATTCACTTACTTGCTCTATTTGTATTTGATCGAGATCCGGTGCAATTTTTACAAGCATAGGAACTTGCTTATTATGCTTTGCAATTAAATCTAACTGTTCATTTTTAAGACTTTGCAACAAATCGTCAAGTGCAGCACCATATTGTAAATCACGAAGCCCTGGGGTATTTGGTGATGAAATATTTACCGTAATGTATGAGGCATGCTCAAATACTTTACGCATACAATGAATATAGTCATCTTTACCTTGCTCGTTAGGTGTATCTTTATTTTTACCAATATTGATACCGAGTATGTCACTGTACTTTGCTGCTTTTACATTTTCGACTAAATTATCAACACCTTTATTATTAAAACCCATACGGTTAATAATTGCGTTTGACTCTGGAAGTCTAAAAATACGTGGCTTATCATTACCAACTTGAGGACGCGGTGTAACCGTTCCAACTTCAATAAAACCAAATCCCATTTGGCTAAATGCATCTATACATTCTGCATTTTTATCCAGGCCAGCGGCAAGCCCTACTGGGTTTTTAAATTCAAGACCTAAAAAGTTTACGGGTTTATCTGAAACACTTTGTGACCAAGCTATATTTAGAGGCGTATTAGCAAAACGACGAAGATTATTAAGTGCAAACTCATGCGCCCACTCCGCATCACGGGTAAACATAAAACGGCGAGCTAAATCATAAAACATCAATATAATCCTCTTTTTAAATTTCAGACAAAAAAATACCTCAGACAAGGCTGAGGTATTGTATAACAATTTTAACAATCAGTTATTTATTTACTAAACAAATAACTGATTAAAGCTAAATTATTTTCCTGATGTATCACAGTTGTGACTTAATAACATAAGTTCACGAAGTGCAACTGAGAACTTAGCAAAGTCATGGCTTTGTGATGTTTTAAACTCAGCCAACATTTGTTTCCAACGCTGAAGTAATAAATCTTGGCTATCCATCCACTCATCTATTTGGCTATCAACATCGCTCTCGTCACCTTCAAAGCTATTTAGCACCACTTCAGATAACGTACGTTGCTGCCAATCAAGCTCTTCACGGTAAGATGAACGAGCAAGTGCTTGCCAATGATTTGCTACTGGTTGCTTAGTTATTTGCTCTAAGAACCAATGCAGACCCATTCTCGCGCCTAGTTTAAAGTAAGTATTCGATACCATCGAAATACTCTTACCTGAATTATTAGCAACCTCAGCTAAATCCATCACAGAGAATAAGCTTGATAACGAAACAATACGCTTAGCTATATCTGCAGGAACGCCGGCATCAATTAACTTATTAGCTTCAATTACAATACGGTCATTTTCTTTTTCAATCATGTATGTATTTAAATTATCGCTTAAATCTTTAAACGTTGGCGCAAAGAATTCAATTCCTTGTTCAATCGTTTGTGACTTATTACGATGACGTAAGAACCAACGCGTAGTACGGCGAACAGTACGACGAAGTTGGTAAAGCATTTCAGTTTGTACCGCTGCTGGTATTTTATTATCCAGTGCGCTGATAGAAGACCATGTATCACGCATTTCAAATATTTCGCTAGCAATTGAGTAACACATTGCAATTTCAGCTTCGTTGGCACCGGTTTCTTCATGCATACGTACCATGAAGTTTAAACCCATATCATTAACGATACTGTTAGCAAGTTTAGTTGCAATAATTTCTTTACGAAGTGGATGGTTGTTCATCGCATCGTTAAACTTCTCACGTAGAGGACGTGGGAATGACTTCACAAGCAATTGGCGATAGTAAGGGTTTTCAGTAATTTCATCACTTACTAAAGACTCTTTTAATACCATTTTTGCGTAAGACACTAGCACTGAAAGCTCAGGGCGAGTTAAGTCTTTACCTGCGGCTGCACGTTCTGCCAATTCTTCATCGCTTGGAATAAACTCAATAGCACGGTTTAACTTGCCATCTTTTTCAAGTGCATGAATAAAGCGAATCTTTTCTTTAAGCGTTGAAGTACCTTTAGACTGCGTAATTGAAATAGTATGTGTTTGACGGTAACAGTCTTTTAATACTAATTCAGATACTTCATCTGTCATTGAATAAAGTAGCTCATCACGTTGTTTACGTGTTAAGTCACCTTCAGCAACCAAGCCATTAAGTAAAATCTTAATGTTAACTTCGTTATCTGAACAGGCAACGCCCCCTACGTTATCAATAAAGTCAGTATTAACACGACCACCCTTAGCTGCAAATTCAACACGACCTAATTGAGTTGCACCTAAGTTACCGCCCTCACCAATTATTTTAGCGCCTAAATCTCTACCATTGATACGTAGTGCATCGTTTGCACGATCCCCTACATCTGCATCAGTTTCTTTAGAGTTTTTAATGTATGTACCAATACCGCCATTCCACAGTAAATCGAACTCCATCATCAATGAAGCTTTCATTAACTCATTTGGGGTCATACTTGCTTTTTTAGTACCCAACATTTTTTTCATTTCTGGGCTAAGCGTAATTGATTTAGCAGCGCGAGAGAAAACACCACCACCGGCAGAAATTAACTCTTTATTGTAATCTTCCCACGATGAACGCGGCATATTAAATAAACGTTCGCGCTCTGGGTAAGAAGTAGCAGCATCTGGGTTCGGATCAACAAAAATGTGCATATGGTTAAAGGCAACTTGTAACCGAATATGCTTAGATAACAACATACCATTACCGAATACATCACCAGCCATATCGCCTATAGCTACCACTGTAAAGTCAGTCGTTTGACAATCGATATCCATTTCACGGAAATGTCGTTTAACTGACTCCCATGCGCCTTTAGCTGTAATACCCATTTTCTTATGATCGTAACCAACCGAGCCACCTGATGCGAATGCATCACCTAGCCAGAAATTGTATTCATTAGCTATGCCGTTTGCGATATCAGAGAAAGTAGCGGTTCCTTTATCGGCTGCAACCACTAAGTAAGCATCATCTTCATCGTGGCGAACAACATCACGAGCTGGGACTACTTCACCGCGCTCTATGTTATCTGTAATATCTAGAAGACCACGGATAAAGATTTTGTAACACTCTTGGCCTTCTTTTATAAACGCTTCGCGCTCACTAGGTAATTGTTTACATACAAAACCACCTTTAGAACCAACAGGTACAATTACTGTATTTTTAACTTGTTGCGCTTTAACTAAGCCAAGTACTTCAGTACGGAAGTCTTCACGACGGTCAGACCAACGCAGACCACCACGCGCTACTTTACCGTAACGTAAATGCACACCTTCAACGCGCGGAGAATAAACAAAAATCTCAAACGCAGGAAGTGGAAGTGGTACATCAGGAATTAAGCTAGGCTGTATTTTAAACGAAACATAAGACTTAAACTGACCTGCATCATCTTTTTGGAAATAGTTAGTACGTAGCGTCGCAACAATCATATCTACGTATAAACGTATAATACGGTCATCATCAAGGTTTGCTACATTTTCAAGTTCTAAGTAAATTTGCGTACTTAACTTTTCAAGTGTTTTAGCACTTGCTGGGCTCTTAACTGAGAACTTTTTAGCAAATAAATTAACAATTTGCGCTGCAATGTTTGGATAATTTGCAAATGTGCTTTCAATGTAACTTTGTGAGAACGTTACACCAATTTGACGCATGTACTTAGCGTAAGCACGTAAAATAGAGGCTTCGCGGCCAGTTAGGCCACCCATTAACACTAAACGGTTAAAACCATCATTTTCAAGGCGGTTGCCCCACACATTTGTTAATGCAGCGCGAAAACGTGCTGAAATTTTATCAAAGTCTGCCATCCCTTTGCTGTCAATAAGCATCGAGAAATCCATGATCCAGTTAATACGACCATCGCTAGTTTTAACTGAATATGGTGTTTCACCAACAACGCGCAGACCAAAGTTTTCAAGCATTGGCATAACATCAGATAAGTGAATTGGCTCATCTTTATGGAATAAGCTTAATCGTACAATATTACTGTTTGCTTCTTCTTGAGGACGGTAGAACAGCATTTCTAGCTTGTTTTCATCGCTAAGTAGTTCTAACTTTTCGATATCAACAACCGCAGCACTTGGAAGCACTTCGTCTTTGTATGAGCGTGCAAACGCATTACAGTATTTACGATTTAAATCGTTACCACGTGCTTCACCCGCAGACTCTAAAAGTGCAGATTGAAGTTTATCTTCCCACGTACGTGCAGCTTCTACTAAATTGTTTTCGATGTCTTTCACGTTATATTCGATCTTGTTGTCGGTCACACGAACGGTGTAATGAGTACGCGCCAGTGTTGACTCAGAGAAATAAGTAGTAAATTCGACTTTATCGTCAGAATTAAATGCATTAGCTAATATATCTTGCGTTTCACGGCGAAGAGCCGTGTTATAGCGTTCGCGAGGAACATAAACCATGCAAGATAAAAAGCGACCATACGCATCTTTACGTACAAACAAGCGACACATATCGCGCTCTTGTACTTGTAAAACACCCATAGCAACTTCAAGTAGCTCACTTTCGCGCGCTTGAACTAGCTCGTCACGTGGGTAGGTTTCTAAAATATTTAAAACAGCTTTGTAAGCGTGTGTACCTTTAGCAAAATCACACATTTCCATAATGCGGTTAATTTTACTTTTTAAAACAGGCACATCAGTAGCACTATTATTGTAAAAGCTTGATGAGAACAAACCAATAAAGCGGTCTTCACCAATTACATTGCCTTCATCGTCAAAACGCTTAATACCTACGTAATCAATGTAGGCTGGACGGTGAACGCGAGAAACAGAGTTTGTTTTTGTCAAGATCAGTAGGTTGCTGCTGCGTGCTTCTTGGCGAGCAACTTCTGGTAATTCTGATAATAATCGTGTGTGTTCTTCAGTAGAGTTTTTCATCAAGCCAAGGCTTGATTCCATTTTACCTTTTAATTGGTAATCACCTTGAACTGGGCTTAGCTCATATTCTCGGTAACCCATTAGGGTAAAGTTATCTTTCGCTAACCAATCTAAAAACTCAGTTGTTTCTGAAACTTCTTCTGTCGTTTTATTATGATGACGTTTAGGTAACTCTTTGGTTACTGCAATCAATTTTTTACGAATTGGCTGCCAATCATCAACAGCAACTGATACATCAACAAGAACCGACTCTAACTCTTTCTTGAAAGACTCAATCACAGAAGAATCTGTTTGACGGTCAATTTCAATAAAAAATACTGTTTTAGTAGATGAGGATTCTTGCTCTGCTTTTAAATTTGATAATCCAGAAATTTTGGCGTTTTCATCGCGCTTAATTTTTAATGGGCAGTGAAGTAATAAGTGAGAGGCGATATTTTCACGAGTCATGGCCATACGAACAGAATCAACTAAAAACGGCATGTCTTTAGTAATAATCTCTACGATTGTATGTGATGACTGCCAGCCATCTTTTGCCACTTCAGGGTTGAAAACGCGGATAACAGCGTCGTCGGTAGTATTTTTTTCTAGCGAGTTCCAAAGGCTTAATGCTGCGCCATATAGGTCACTATCGTTGCGGTTTGCCAAATCCTCTTTAGACATATTGCTGTACAAGGCTTTGGCGAATTTCTCAACGAGTAACACATTATCAGCGCGAACTTTTTTCTGGATCAGCTTGCAGACATTATCTAGGATAACCGAGGCTTGGCCTTCATTTCGTGTCATTGTATGTTCCTTAATCTATTACTGCTCAGGAGCAGGAATTTGTACAGCTATTCATTAGCGTGGAGTCAATTAAATTCTAACCCTTTTACAGCTAATAAACAGCCTTTTCGATGAAAACATTTTAAGCATTTCAGCTATTTGGTCATCTATTCACAAATTGTAGATATAAATGGCCTTTACAGGCCATTTAGGAGCAAAATTATTCACATTATTTTTTCTGGTCAGTCCAGAGAAGGCTACCAATAGCGGGTAATAACAACACTGCACCTAACATATTTACTAAAAACATGAAGGTTAACAGTATACCCATATCAACTTGGAATTTAAGATCTGAGAATATCCACGTACTCACACCAATCGCAAGTGTAATACCGGTAAATAGAACCGCACTTCCACGTTCAACAAGCGCATTTCGATAAGCAACACTTAATGGTACATTTTGCTTAAGCTGCCCCATCATCGACGACAGTATATAAATGCCGTAATCGACCCCAATACCCACTCCTAGAGCAATAACTGGCAAAGTAGAAACGGTTAAGCCTATTTCTAATTGCACCATAAGTGCTTGTGCAAGTGTTGATACGATATAAAGCGGCAATACCACTGCAATCGTTGCTTTTACGCTTCTAAAGCTCATTAAACATAAAATGATAACGGCACCATAAACATAAAGCATCATTGGTATTTGCGCTTCTGCAACTGATTCATTAGTGGCTGCCATTACACCAACAGGTCCTGACGCTAACTTAAATGCTAATTTATCAGTGCCCTCTTCTTGCGCAAATTGCTTAACACTCTTAATTACAGTATCGATAGTTTGTGCTTTATGATCATCTAAAAATATAATCACTGGCATAACTGAACAATCACCGTTAAGTAAACCTGTACTAGTTTCAACTCGAGACGTTGACTGCACTAAACTTGCTGAATTTCGTGGCAAGCTTTGCCATTTCAAATTGCCTTCGTTGTAGCCTGCGTTAACCGATTGAGCTACAGAGCTCAAACTTACAGCAGACTGCACACCTGCTACATTCTCTACTTTGTATTGAAAACGGCTTATACGCTCCATCACATCATGCTCAGTACATGCTGCAGGATACGCTTCTACAATTACCTTTAAGATATCAGACGAGATAGTGTACTTGTCTGATATTAAAAACGTGTCTTGATTATAACGAGCATCTTGATGCAGTGATGGCGCGCCTGCATGTAAGTCACCTATACGCATTTTATCTGCTTGCCAGTAACCTAAAGCAAATAGAACAAGGGTAAAACCAATAATCATTTTAGCTACTTTAGGATCAGTCGCTTTAACAAGTAAGTCACGGATTTTATCAAGCATGTTTGGTTTTGCTGCATCACCAGATTGAATATGTACACTGTTTTCAAAGTTCATGTACGAAGCCCAAACTGGCAATAAGATTAAATTAGTAAATATAATTACTGCTACACCTAAACTCGCTGTAATGGCAAGTTCACGGATAATACCAATATCGATGGTAAGTAATGTTAAGAAGCCTACGGTGTCTGAAAGCAGTGCAATACCGCCTGGCACTAATAAAGCCCTAAAACTTGACTGACAACAAATACGTGTTGTTTTACCTTCACCTACTTTTTTACCAATCGCATTTATCATCTGCACACCATGGCTTACACCAATAGCAAATACTAAAAACGGTACCAAAATAGACATAGGATCAAGGCCAAAACCTAAACTTGAAAGCAGGCCTAATTGCCAAATAACAGCAATAATGGAACATGCAATAGGCAAAATAGTCAGCTTTAAACTGCCACAAAATAGCCAGACCATAATAAAGGTAAAAGCGATAGCAATGGCAAAAAATACAACCACCCCTTTTGCACCTTCCGCTATATCACCAGCCATTTTTGCAAAGCCAATAATATGAATACTTACTTTGTCCGTACTTAAAGGCTCTCTTAAATCACTTTCTAGCTTTTGTGCAAAAGCTAATGTGTCTAATTTTTGTTGTGTTTGAGGATCAGTTTCTAAAAGTTGAGCAGTTACCATTGCACACGAATAATCGCTGGCAATCATACGTCCTACAACTTTTGCTTTTTCAATGTTTTCCTTTACTACACCTAAACCACGCTTATCTGCTTTAAAGTTAGCAGGAATAATTGGGCCACCGGCAAAGCCATCCTCCACTACTTCAACAAAGCGAGCACTGGGTGAAAATATTGAGTTAACTAATGGACGATTTACGCCAGGAATGAAATAAAGCTGATCGTGAACCGCTTTTAATTGAGTAAAGAACTCTGGATTAAATATATCACCGCTGTCATCACACACTGAAATCAAAATACTGTTTGCACCACCAAACTGCTTTTCATGCTTGGTATACACTTTCATATAATCGTGGTTTAACGGGATATTTTTATTAAACGATGCATCTAATTGAATTTGAGTCGCTTTGAATACAAGTAAACAGGTTATAAGTGCAAAACTTATAAGCATAATTAAGCGATGTCTAAAAATCGCCTTTTCAATAAAATCGAGTAGTTTATGCATTAAGGGGTTAACTCCTTCACTTTAATGCCATCTTCTGTAGCCATGATCAGCCTGTTATCTAAAATTACACCATCAAGAATCGCTTTACCGTCAGCAAGCTGCTCGTGGGTGAGTAACCCATCTTGAAGATGAAAAATAACGCCACTGTTGGCAAGCATAAGCCATTGTTTGTTATTATAATTAATGATGTTGTTGATCGTCGCTGTTTTAACATTTTCGAAATGCTGCCACTGCTGTTCACCATTTTGCTTTGCAAAAACATTACCTCGAAGCCCTGCCACAATTTCTTGTGTGCTATCTGATGCAACTGCAAAGAATGAACCAGGATAAATTTCTTCTATCCTTTGCCAAGTTTGACCATCATCAATGCTTCTGGCCATCAAGCCCATCTCACCAACCAGCATTAAACCATTATCTGTTTTTTCGATTCGATTAAAGTGCGGTAAAATTGAAGCAGTTTCCGCTTCGTATCCTTCGGGGTCATTTTCTTTTAAATCGTTCAAGTAATCACGATCATCACTAAATAATAGCGAATCTAAAAAGCGTTTTTGCCAATGTTTACCACCATCGGTGGTTTGATAAAACATGCCATATGCGCCCACTGCAAAACCTTTTAAATCATCTTCAAATAGAATATCTAAACATGGTTTGTCTAATTTTGGTTGTGCTTGTTGTAGTTGCCAATTAACACCACCGTCAGTAGTATTTATTATTGTTGCATCGTGGCCACACGCCCATCCATTATTTTCATTACTAAAATCAACGGCAGTTAATAGCACTTGAGTTGGGACTAGCTCAGCTTGTTGCCATTTATCACCCGAGATACTTTTAATAACAGTACCGTGTTTACCTACTGCAATTAGACCATTGCCTGTGTTGGTTATGTCGGTGAGTAAGGTTTTAGCTGCATTTGTTGCACTGATTGCATTGTTAGGGGCTTCTTGTGCAACACTCGCACCGCTTATTATCAGGCTGGCATATACCAAATACTTCATAAATTTTAATCGCCTTGTACGAGAGAGTTGTTTGTCTTTTTACTGGGGAAAGCGTTGCGCGCTGTAAGACAAACGCGATGAGAAAGGAAAAGGCACTTAACAAATTGTTAAGTGCCTAGTTTAATACTATCTACCTGCGCGACGTAAAGCGCTTGAAGTAAATTCGTTATCGTTAAATGACTGTGAAAAATCGTACATTTTTTCTTGGTTATCTAAACCAATTGCTAAATAACGACGAGAATTCAAATCATGATAAACCTCAAGCGTACTCCACTGTGTAGGTACTTCGTAGTAGTTAAGGCCATAAGCCATTGCTACACGGTAAAGTTGGTCGCGGTTATCATAAATATCAGTAACCTGTACTTGCCAGCTATCTTCATCGATGTAAAACACACGTTTTTTATAGATATGACGTGTATCATCTTTTAAGTTAGCTTCAACAACCCAAACACGGTGTTTTTCGTAACGTGTATGTTCTGGATTAATATGGCCAGGCATTAAAATATCATCGTACTCTAGCTTATCACTATGAAGTTTATAGCTGTTATAAGGTATATATAACTCTTGCTTACCTTTTAGTGTCCAGTTGTAACGATTTGGCGAGCCATTAAACATATCAAAATCATCGGTAGTACGCAGGCTATCTGCAGCTGTGCCTGGTGCATCATATGCAACATTAGGTGCACGACGAACGCGGCGTTGTCCCGAGTTATAAGTCCATGCTTGGCGCGGCGTTAATATTTGATCCATTGTTTCATGAACTAATAATGCAGTACCCGCTAAACGAGCTGGTTCTGTAACGCTTTGTTTAAACTTAAACAAAATATTTGAGTCTTGCAGCTCTGCTGGTGTTGCACTAGGGTCTGAGTATTTAACTAATAACTGCTCATCAAAGCCAACATAGTTATAAGAACCAGATGCAGTCGGTGCAGCTTGACCACCAAAACGCTCAATAGACTGGCCACGGTAACGTAATAAGTGATTCCAAATTGCCTCTAAACCCGTTTTAGGAATAGGGAAAGGAATACCAATCGCCGTATTTTTAATACCGTTACCGCCTTCTATTAATTCAGCAGTCGATGCAAACTTTTTAGTCGCATCATACACAAACTGAGGGTAAGACGCAGAACGGCGTGTTTCATACACTGGCATTTTAAATGTGTCTGGGTATGCTTCAAATAAAGCAATTTGACCCGGACTTAAATTAGCTTTGTACTTTTCAATATTACTTTTATCAATAGTGAAAAGCACTTTATCAGCTGTAAATGGGTCAAGGTGATGCATACCAGCTTCATAACCTGCTGGTGCAGAAGTAATGCCATTATTCCATGCTGGAATAGAGCCATCAGCATTAGCTGCTTTTTCTGCGCCCATTGGCGTTAAGTTTTGACCTAATTGAGCAACTTCATCAGCGTTTAATTTAGCTAAAGCTGCGCTGCTTGCAAACAAGCTACAAAAAGCTGTAGCGATGAGGGTAGGTTTTTTAATCATAATAATGTTACCCCTAAATAGAATATTTTAAGTTAAAAGAAACGTAATCGCGATCTGAGAAAGTATTAATATCGCCGCCGCCCCAAAACGAGTTATAGCTCACATCAAGTGACCACGCATTTTGGTAGTTAAAGTTCATGGTTGCACCCAAAGATTTACGGTCTTCAATAAATAAGAACATAGGGTCTGGTGTATTACCATTTACGTCATGAGAAAATACAAAACGTGGAGAGAAGTTAATACCTTTGTAAAGGTTAAAATAATCACCTTTAGCAATTAGGCGGTAACCCCAAGAAGATGCTGTGGCGAATGATTTTTCTTCAGCGCCATTTGATAAACCAAGTTGCAATGTTGAATAATCAGTAGTACCTGGGCCTGTAATTGTGCCACTACGGCCAGTACCGGATACATTTAAACGCATTTCGTCATATTCTGGCATGTTATGAATTTTTACAGCACCCACTTCACCAACAACAGCCCAACTATCAGCCCCTAATGAAGGTCCAAATAAGTGAGTAGCCGTGAATTGAATTTGTGATGTATCACGTTCAATATAACCCTTGGCAACTTCACCCGCTCCAACAGAGCTTATAGCATCGCCAAAACTCATTTGCGAAATACCCGCAAAATCAGGACGAATACCGGCAAGCGCCAATTGCTCAGGCATAGCTGTGTAAAGTAACTCTACGTCATCAATTTGCAGTGGTTCATCTTGACGAAACGCAAACTCACCCGCAAAGGCTGTTTCACCAATAGTGGTGTTAAAACTTAAACCATATAGTTTAATATCTTCTGGGTAGTCGTTTTCAGCTTTAGAAAAAGCGGTTAAATCAGCAACATTATCTGACGTAATTTCTGTCGTCATGATCATCGCTAAATCTTGGGCAATTGCAGCTTGTGAAAAGTTTGATACGCGACCAGATATAAGCGGACGACGGCTATGGTAATTCACATGATAGAGTGCAATTTCAGTATCATTAAATTCAGGTAAAAACACACCTAAACGTAAACCATACTGGCCGCCATCTTCAGGTTCTGTTTTACCATTATCTCCTTTACCTTTTAACGCAACCTTAGTTGGGTAAGCAAGATACATTTGGGCTAATAAAGCGCTTCCTTCAGCACTTGAAGGATCAATACCTTGAGCAGCTGCTGCTAATGCAAAATCAGATGTTAGGTTATTTAAACTATCCGTTAAAAAAGCAACATCAATATCAGGATTAGACGTAAAGCCTAATTGAACATTCTGCTGATAACCATTTTCTGCTGCAAAGTCATTAGTAGAAAAGTATGTACCTGCTGCTGGTAAACGTGTTTCTTGCCATTGATATTGGTAGAAACCTTCAAGCGTAATGTTCTCAGTAATTCCGAGCGATGCCCAAAGCATACCGATTGGTATAAATGCTTCTTTTAGCTCAGCGCCAGGTGCTTTTAATCGATCTATATCAACTGGGTTTACGTTAATACCATGAGATATAAGCGTACTTTCACCCCAGTTAACTACTTGCTGGCCTAAACGGACAGATAAAGGGTTATTACCATCATTTAAATCAAAATCGGCCCATACAAACGCGTCTAATAAACGTATGTCGGCACAACTTTGTGCTTTGGTGTCTTTATCGTCACATGGATCAACACCCTGCCCTGATGTAGGATTTGAATATGCATGATTGCCATCCATCAACGCAAAGTCATAAAAATACATGAAGCGAGTGAACAAACCGTAGTTATCTTTGTTTATTGAAAGGTCGTGTGTGCCCTTCAATAGTTTTGAGAAGGAGTCACCACTATCAAAATTTAAATTACCCGCATCACCATTGTTTGAGTAAGAGCCCGGTTGTGCCCATACATCTTGTGATGAGTAAATAGTATTACTTAGCGCTGGGTTGTATCCTGTCCAATCAAATGCTGGGTTATTACTTTTGCCAATTAGGTTAAAGTCTCTGTCTTCTACGCGAACACTTTGCCCATATGAAAAGGTTGAATCGAAGGTAATATCAAAACCTCCAGCTTCAAATGTTACAGCTTGAGTACTTGCTGCAGATAAACCTAAACTAGCGGCTGCTAAACCTATAGCGATTCTATTTTTAACAAAAAGCGATCTTCTTATCATTTTGGTTCCCCCCTGTCGCGGGTCATTTTGTGTGATCAAGTTATTGTTTTTAGTGTAATCATAACGATAGAAGCGAATCAGTAAAATTACAAATACTCGCTCTAATCTGTCATATACTTCTTATTCTGGTTAACGCTTACGTATTGGTAAGACGTCGTACCAGATAATTTATACACGTAATTTAACAATAGGACAAATTGAAATTAACAAAAATACAATATTTTTATGTATATATAACATAAAAACCGAGTGTCAGGCCACTCGCTCTAGGCGGATGAACTTGTTTTCGGGGGTTAATAAGAGTCTAAAACGGCCACGTACACCCAAGCTCGAAATGAAGGGCCTCAAATGCGTAGCAGCAAAACGAATTGTTTTACCGCCATCCTCTACAACTTGTAAAGAGCTAAAACGGCCATGGTAGTAATCCATGCACTCGTTATAGCTCAATCTTAAGGTAAAATAATACTCAATCATTTATGCGAGCGCTTTTTCAACCTTTTCATACAAGTCAGCACTTAGGCCATCTAAGTTGGCTAAGCGCTGTAATTGCAGTTTCATTGCTTGTGAGCGTACATCATCGTAACGCTTCCACGACATAAACGGTGTTAGCATACGCGATGCATTTTGTGGATTAATTGCATTAAGTTTTATTAATAAATCACCTAATAACGCATAGCCTTGAGCATCTGCTCGATGAAATTGTGCTGTATTAAAGTGGCTAAAACTTCCTACAAGTGCACGTACACGGTTAGGATTTGAAAAATCAAAACACGGGTGTTCGTAAAGTGCCTTAATATCATCTATAGCAGTACTGCCTGATTGCATAGCTTGCAGTGCAAACCACTTATCCATGACTAAAACATCATGACGCCACTGACTATCAAAATGACTCAAAAGCTCATCTCTAACAGGGTGTGAAGCTTTTACCACAGCGCTTAGGGCACCAAGTACATTAGTCATATTAGTCGAGCTTGCAGCTTCTTGAATAAAGGTTACAGCTTCTGGACTTTGTGTTTTAGCAAGGTAGTGCAGACATATTTGCTTTAAAGCACGATTCGCAACAGCGCTTGCACTTATACTGCCATCATCTTCAAGAGATTCGTAACAACAAAGCAGCTCATCAGCAAGTTCATCAGCAATTTGTTGCTCAAACTTTTCTGTTATTTCAATAATGTCATCTACAGGTATTACATCAAATTCAGCAGCTAACGTGTCAAAACTCGGCAATTTAAACAGCTCTGCAATTAAAGCTAAATCGCCCTCTTTGGTGTTTATAAGTACACGTAGCGCATTTATAATTTCGCTGCTTAATACGCTATTCGTTGCATCGGTGATTTGAGATTTAATCGCCTTAATGAATAGCTGCTGTTGTGCATCCCAACGTGAAAAATCACTGCGCGCAAAACGCATAATATGCAATAGTTCGGGCTCTGTTGTTTGCTGGTTTAAAATACAAGGAGCAGAAAAGTCTTCGAGTAAAACCGCAACAGGCTTTTCTAAAATATTATCAAAGCTAAATGTTTGAGTCGCATTAGTTACATCGAGTACATGATCTAGCTTTTTACCTTTATATTGCAGAGCAATACTTTGTCCATTGGCATCAAGTAGTTCAATAGCAAAAGGTATATGAAGCTTTTTATTCTCTGGCTGATTAGCTGGCGCTGTTTGCTCGATTGTCAAAGTGTATGTATTTGAGCTGCTATCAAATTCTTGAATTGCATTTAAACGCGGTGTACCTGATTGGCTGTACCATTGTTTAAATTGCTCTAAATCAACACCTGATGCATCGCTCATCGCACTTACAAAGTCATCACATGTAACTGCTTGCCCATCGTGGCGCTCAAAGTAAAGCGTCATCCCTTTTTGAAAGTTAGTTTCACCCAGTAATGTGTGCATCATACGGATAACTTCAGCACCTTTATCGTATACAGTTACTGTATAAAAGTTATTCATTTCAATAACTTTCTCAGGGCGAATTGGGTGAGCCATAGGGCCTGCATCTTCGCTAAACTGATGCGTACGCATAACTTTGACCGCATCAATTCGGTTAAGTGCACGAGAGCCTAAATCACTACTGAACTCTTGGTCTCTAAATACAGTTAACCCTTCTTTTAGCGATAACTGAAACCAATCTCTACAAGTAACTCGGTTACCTGTCCAGTTATGAAAGTACTCATGCCCTACAATGGATTCAATCGTATGGTAGTCTTTATCTGTGGCTGTTTCTTGATTAGCTAATACGCATTTACTGTTAAAAACGTTTAGCCCTTTATTTTCCATCGCGCCCATGTTGAAAAAATCGACGGCTACAATCATATAAATATCAAGGTCATACTCTAAATTAAAGCGTTCTTCATCCCACTGCATTGCCTTTTTGAGTGAGGCAATAGCATGGGGTGTTTTAGATAAATTACCTTTATCAACAAACAATGCTAATTCTACATCTCTGCCGCTTTTAGTCGTGTACGTATCTTTTAAAACATCAAAATCGCCCGCTACAAGTGCAAATAAATAGCTCGGCTTTTTAAATGGGTCTTGCCATTTCACAAAATGACGACCATCTTGTGTTTCACCACTGTCTACTTGATTACCATTAGAAAGAAGTTGTAGATACTTTTTATCGGCAATAATAGTTACATCAAACGTGGCAAGTACATCAGGGCGATCCATGTAATAGGTGATCTTTCTAAAACCCTGCGCTTCACACTGTGTACAATACGCACCGCCAGATAAATACAAACCCTCTAAAGAAGTATTCGTCTCAGGCGATATCTCGGTCACAATACTTAATTGGCAACTATCCGGTAGGTTATTAATTATTAGCTGCTCGCCAATAATTTCATAATCAGTTATATCAACCGTATCAATAGATAAAGACAGTAAGCGTAAATCAATACCATCAAGCACTAAAGGTGCTTTTTTATCACCAACACGCGTAAGCGTTAGCAAAGAGCTTACTTTGGTTGATAATGGCTGTAAGTCAAAGGTTAGCTCTGTGTGGTCAATTAAAAAATCAGGAGCTTTATAGTCTTTAAGATATTGTGCTTGAGGTTTACTTGATTCAGTCATAGATACTCCAAAACAGCTCCTTTTAAGTTAAAAGGAGCTGTTTAAAATTAGGCGGATTGTTTTGGCTTAATACGTAAAATTTTAATGCCCAAGTAGGCATAAACCACCGCTAAAACAGGGTTAATTAAGTTAAAGAAAGCGTAGAGTGCATAATCAAAAGGATTTATTAGTAAAACGCTTTGCATATAAGCGCCACACGTGTTCCATGGAATTAGTGGGCTGGTAATTGTACCGCCATCTTCCAATGTACGAGATAAGTTAACCGGCTTCAAACCACGTTTTTCATATTCATCTTTAAACATACGACCAGGTACAACAATTGCAATATATTGATCGGCCGCTATCACGTTAGTACCAATACACGTTGCTATTGTTGCCGCAATTAACGATCCCGTACTTTTAGCTATTTTAAGTATGCTTTTAACAAAAATATCCAAAAGGCCTGTTTTTTCCATAATGGCACCAAACATCAGTGCAGTCATAATAAGCCATGTGGTTGTAAGCATTCCGGACATACCGCCACCACTGAGTAGGGAGTCCATTTTGTCATCGCCTGTACTTATGCTAAAACCATCAAAAAACGTCGTCCAAACAAGCTTAAAATAGCCAACTAGCTGCCCTTGAGAAACATCAATTTGGCTAGCAATTAAATCAGATTGAAACAACATGGCCCAAACAGCGCCCACAACAGCACCGATAGAGATAGCAGGAAAGGCTGGCATTTTTTTAATCGCTAAAACTAAAAGTACAATTAGCGGGATTAGCATTTCAAAACCAATATTAAAGTTTTGCTGTAAAATAGCCGTTATTTCATCAATGCGCCCCGCTTCGCTTGAAGCAGTTGCGTTAAAGCCCATGAATATAAATATAATTAGTGCAATTACAAAACTTGGTACTGTCGTCCACAGCATATGTTGAATATGCTCAAATAAATCAGCGCCTACAACTGCTGGCGCTAAATTGGTTGTTTCAGACAGCGGGCTTAGCTTATCACCAAAGTACGCGCCAGATATAACAGCGCCTGCTGTAACTGTTTGTTCAAGTCCAAGACCCGTTGCAACGCCTAATAAAGCAACACCTATCGTAGCGGCAGTAGTCCAAGAACTACCTATACTCATAGCTACAATGCCACAAATTAAACAACTCGCTGCATAAAACCAACTTGGGTTTATAACTTGCAAGCCATAATAAATTAAAGTTGGTACAGTTCCAGAAAGTAGCCAAGTGCCAATTAACGCACCTACCATAAGTAAAATTAGGATAGCGCCAAGTGAAAGCGTTATACCTTCGATCATAGCTTGTTCTAATTTTTTCCATGTATAACCGTTTTTAAGCCCAATTAAAGCCGCTGCAAAAGTAGCAAATAAAAGTGCAATTTGGTTAGGGCCTGATGAAGAGTTATCACCAAATAAGTAAACTGCAGCACCAAGTAAACAAATTAATACAGAGATAGGAATTAATGCATCAAAAAACGAGGCGGGCTTGATTGGTTTGTCATCCAATAGCTTCAAAGTAGAGACTCCTAGACACACTTACTGTGTGTTTAATTATTATTTTTAGCACGTAAAGCGCATTAATTGAGCATGATTGATCTAGCTCAACTTTATGTAATCAAATATTATAACAATTTAGTAAATTTTAGGTAGTAAAAAAGGCGCTAAAGCGCCTTTTTTATAGAAGTAAAACCAGTTGTTACTTCTTAGCTATACGACCATAATTAATATAATCTTGAGTAATTAATGCAGCTTCTTCCAAAAATGGGTCAAGCTCTTCAATTACTTCAGGTAAATCGTCTAAGTTTTCTACCGGATCTTTACCTAAACGCTTAAGACGTTCGT
This sequence comes from Pseudoalteromonas sp. BSi20429, assembly GCF_000238895.1. NCBI lineage: Bacteria > Pseudomonadati > Pseudomonadota > Gammaproteobacteria > Alteromonadales > Pseudoalteromonadaceae > Pseudoalteromonas > Pseudoalteromonas sp. BSi20429. Next base: position 158,800 of record NZ_BADV01000100.1, read on the forward strand.
TAGTACGTACAAGTGCACGTGCTTCACCTTCATCTTTTTCTTTAATACGCGTAGCTTCAACTAAAGAGATAGTTTTACGGTCTTTCTCTTCGTTGTATAAGGTAATGTCATTAAATACATAACCAAATTCTGGTTCTGATTTAATTCGTACTTCGTGTTGTTTCTCAAGGTACGTAATAATAGGTGTTAAATTACCTAATTTTTTGTATTTCGCTTTAACAATGCTGTCCCAAGGAAGTGCATTATCTTGCTTACTTTCGCCCCACTCTGCAGGATCAATTGCTGATGGAAACGAAATATCAGGGATCACACCTTTATGTTGCGTACTACCACCGTTAATACGATAAAACTTAGCAATCGTATATTGTACGCTACCCAGCGCATTATCGTATAAATCGTAAGCGCGGCCTAAGCCTTTGTGCTGCTGTACTGTACCTTTACCAAAAGTTTGCTCGCCAATAATAACTGCACGACCATAATCTTGCATAGCTGCTGCAAATATTTCAGAAGCAGAGGCACTGTAACGGTCAACTAAAACAGTTAAAGGACCGTCGTAATAAGTTATACCATCACGATCTTTTTGCTCTTCAATACGGTTATTTAAGGTATGAATTTGAACAACTGGACCTTGGTCAAAAAACAAACCAGACAATTGTGTTGCTTCATATAAAGAACCACCACCATTTTGGCGTAAGTCGATAATAATACCATCAACTTTTTCTTCTTTAAGCTTAGCCAGCTCAACTTTTACATCTTTCGAAAGATTATTGTAAAAGCCTGGAATTTCAATCACGCCAACTTTACTTGTTAAATCAGAGTATTTGGCTTCAAATACTTCTGATTTAGCCGCTCTATCTTCAAGTCGAATTTTATCACGCGTGATTTCAACAACTTTAGGTGCGCCGTGAGCGTCAACACCTTTTAAATACTGTAGACGTACTTTAGTCCCTTTAGGACCTTTAATTAAATCAACTACGTCATCTAAACGCCAGCCAATTACGTCTACAAATTCTTCGCCATCTTGGGCAACACCAATAATGCGGTCATCAGCTTTAATTTGATCTGTTTTATCTGCAGGGCCTCCTGGCACTAAGCTGCGAATAACAGTGTAGTCTTCATCTGGGCTTAGTACGGCACCAATGCCCTCAAGCTCTAAGTCCATATCCATTTTGAATTGCTCTGCACGACGTGGCGATAAATAAGACGTATGCGCCTCAATACTACGTGCTAGCGAATTCATAACAATTTGAAAAGCATCTTCTGAATTAGATTGTACTAAACGTTTTTCTGCATTTTTATAGCGTTTGGTCAGCACTTCTTTAATGCCTTCCCAATCTTTACCCGTCATTTTTAAACGCAGTGCGTCGTACTTTACACGCTCACGCCAAATTTCATCAAGCTCAGCTTGTGACACAGGCCATGCTGAATCTTCACGGTCAAAAAAGTATTCATCTTCTTTATCAAACGTCATTTCTTTTTCAAGTAAAGTAAGTGAATACTCGTAACGTTCAAAACGGCGTTTAAGACTTAAGTTAAAAATATCAAACGTAAAGTCTAATTTACCGGTAGTAATAGCGTTATCAAAGTCATCACGATATTGCTCAAAAGAAGCGATATCGCTGGCTAAGAAAACGCTTTTATTAAAATCAAGGGATTCGATATAACGATCGTACACTTTACTAGAAAGCTCATCGTTAAATCGAACCGGTGTATAGTGTGAACGAGCAAATAAGCTGGCCACTCGTTTGCTAGCAGTACCATGTTGACTCTCTTGCTTAAGCTGGGGTAAATCGTCAATTGTAACGGCTTCTACAGCAGCAAATAATGAACCTGAAAACAGGGCAGCAACTAACGGAATGAGCGTAAACTTTTTACTCATACACAACTCCTTAATTTATTTACAACTTAAACGATGTATAAGCTGTCAGCTTTGGTTTTAACTTGCATACCTGTCACTAATTCAACATGAACGTCATCTTTGTTCACTTCAGTGATTACTGCATTTACAAGTGCTTGGCCAAGTTTAACCTTAACCTTATTATTAACCTTGACCTCAGTTGCTGGTAAAGGTTCAATTTTTCCTGAACGTTTAACTGGCGCTGCTTTAGCAGGTTTGTTAGCTGCAGGTGCGTTTTTATCGCCTGCTTTGCTAGCATGGGCTGGTTTTTTCTTGAAAGATTTAGAATCAGAATCTTGGCGAGGACGCTGTTGTTTTTTGCGTTTTGCCATTTTAGCGCGGCTTTCTTCCAATGCTTTTTGTGCATGGTCGATATGCTCTTGCTCAACTTTTTCACCTTGATTACCATCAAGATCAATACGAAACTCTGACTTTGTCACAGCTTCTAAATAACGCCAATTAGACGTGTATTTTCTAAGCGCTTGACGAACTTGAGTCTTACTTACTTTTTCAGACCCTTCAATACGCTCAGCAATATCTTTAAAAATACCTACTTTAAGCGGCTTGATGCCATCTTTTTGTTTAAAACATTGTGGGAATTCTTGATATAAAAATTCCAACACTTCATTAATATCTTTTAGCTTGTTTGTGGTTTCCATTTTAGAACCTATTTTTCACATCTTTTCATCAAGGGACGAATCGACGTAGTGTGTTACCCAGTCGACCAACTCTTCGAAATCGGCTTCTATTACAGCCATATCACCCCGAAGGTGTTCCCAAATACCATTAATTGTTTCATCAATAAATTCACATTCTGAATCATCTGGAAGACGATCCCATGCAATATGAATTAAATCATTGAGCGTTTCCGCTACATGCTCTTCTTCGCCTTCCCAGTCGCCAACATCTTGCACAGCAAATAGGTAGTCTTGAACATTTAGCAAATCTTTCATTACAGGCTCGCCTCTAAGCATTTCACTAATGCTTCAAGGCCAGCTTTATCATCAGCATCAAATCGGCCAATACTTGGACTATCAATGTCTAGTACTGCGAATACTTTACCATGTTTCATGATAGGTACAACTACTTCAGAGTTAGACGCTGCATCGCAGGCTATATGCCCGTCAAAAGCGTGAACATCTTCAATTAATTGTGTTTCAGCGGTTGCCGCAGCTGTTCCACATACCCCTTTCCCAACGGGAATACGGATGCATGCAGGATTACCTTGAAACGGACCAAGTACTAATTCAGTAGGAGAATCCATAAAGTAAAAGCCCGCCCAATTTACATCTTCTAAAGAGGTAAATAACAGCGCGCTTATGTTTGCCAAATTGGCAATTACATTAGATTCACCAGCTATCAGCGATTCAGTTTGCTTAACTAATGACTGGTAAAAATCGTGCTTTTGCATACCAAACTACTTCTTATTAAACATACAGTAGCTAAAGGTACTCTTTGTCGTGAAAAATTGGAACCTTTTGGAGGTAAAAAAAAGGAAATCGCACCGTTTATCAGCGTGCTTGGTTAATAATGCTGCGATTATTTTTTTACCGATTTGCGAAGACCAAATAAAAACAGTCCGGCTGCAAATGCTGACATAACACTATTAATCAAAAATATCTCGCCAGTTGAGGCACTTAATAAGTAACTAAATATAGCGCCACCTAACAAACCAAGCGTTAATACACCTGAATAATTAACTTTAGAATACTTAAACATTAGTAAATACCCTGGCACAACAAAGGCCGCCATCGTTAAGCCTACAATATGTGCATTTGAGATAGCAGTCATCAACAGTTGAAAAAATACGGATAAGAAATCACCCTGTAGCGTTAGTGCATAATACAATCCTAACAAGCTGCCAATAATTACCGGGGACAATAATGAAAGCGCGACGCTTTTTGCGAGTTGATGTTTCATCTAATAATCCTTAATACAGAGTATAAATTTTAATGTATTAAGCATGCACCAAGATCTAAAGCTTAGAAATAGAGACTATGGTCGTAATTTATGATTAAAAATAAACCTTATTGCAGTATGAGCCTATTAATAAATTAATAGGCTCATACGTTTGGGTCATACTTATCAAAGTGCTTATAACTGAGCTATTTTATTTGATAACTCAAAGTGGCGAGATGTTACTATTTCCTCTAGCACTGCCAATCTTTTGTTCAACATCGCTGTTTGTTCCTCTAATTTTGTTATCTTATTATTATTCAGTCCTTTAAATTTTGCTTGCGCTGCCATTATTGTAGTTTTATAGGTGAAATAACGTTTAGTAATAGTAAGAATCAAAAAGGGTGAGCTAAATATAGTTATTACAATAAATAGTTCTAGCATGGTCGTTTCCCAATCAATTTAAGTTAGCTTGTTGCGTATAAAGACCACTTTTAGTGCATTGAAATAATTTTGATAATGTAACTTCGCGCTGCTTTCCTCGTCGAATTAGCATCTCAACATACACAATACTTAACACAATGGCTGTTGCTTTAAACAAGTTACCTTGTAGATCACCTACTGCGCCACCCGACATACCAAATATTCCGTAAGCTGCATTCATAAAAATATGCATCCACATAGGAAACCAAATACGATAACCACATTCACAATATAGCCACGCAAACCATGTACCTGCTACAGTAGTGATCGCAACCGCCATCAATGCAGAAATCGCATCATTACCTTGATAAATATGACCCAGGCCAAATATTACTGAACTAATTAATGCCGCAGGCACAAAGCCCCATCTACAATATTTAAATAAAACACCAAACAATGCAGCCCTAAAAATTAGCTCTTCAAAAAAACCCGCATAAACTGAGCCGGTGATTATTGCTGGTATTGATAGGTTAAGTTCATCACTCAAAAATCCATAACCTATTGCCATAGGAGCACAACAAATAATTGCTGCGAGTGCATAGTTAATAAAACCAGAAGAATTAAGCCCTATAGATTCAAAAGGCTCACTTTGTTTAAACAAAATAATAGCCGCAATAACTAACGGTCCATATAAAAAAGTATATTTAGCGGGGGTAAATAAAATGCCAGTTAGATTATCAAGTTCAGACAACCAGCTAGACCAACCTTCTCCCCAAAACTGCCTCATTACATAGTGGCAAAATACAAATATAGAAATTATTACAAGTGCCTTGATAGCGTATTTCATATCTACTTTCCTCGTTAAGTTGTAAATTTCAACTTAATCTTGGCAATAGTAAAAATACAAAGCGACTTATTAGGTCTCAATTACAAGACGAGGTATAAAGCCCATGTTTTAGGGGGGATTAACATGTTTTTGGGATTAATGACAAAGCATCTTTTATTACTTTTACATAAGAACGAGACACCGGTATTTTAATATCAATTGTATGCAGCGATAATTGCAACCCTCCAGCATTACCACTGTAGTGCTGAATGTTTTGCAGGTTGACCGCATAAGAACGGTGGCATCGTAATATAATTGTATTTTCTGGAAGCTGCTTTAATAAACCGCTAAGAGATACACGTAATAGTTTACGTGAAGTTGAAGCTCCTTCCTGTATTGTTATTTCACAATAGTTGTCTGAAGATTTAATAAATAAAATATGGTGATGAGCCGTGTTAATTTCGTCGTTTTTATTATCGCCTTTAAGAGTAATTGTCTTTAATTCAACTTCTCTCAACTGCTCTTGAGCGACGCTAACTGTACTTGGCTTAGTTAAATCTATTACATGCCTATTTACCACAAGTAAAAAAATAAGAGGAAATACACCAATACAAAAAATATACCCTACAAAAAGTAATTGATTCTGCCAATGCCAAGACCCAAGTACAGCAACCACAAAATACCCATGATTGAATAACGCAGTAATTAAAATATATGTGACAGGAATAATAATTAAACGGCTTAATTTACTTAGCTTAAACTTAAGTAACACTATTTCTATGAAACCTGACAATAGCAAAGCACAAAAGGTTACTAACCCATAGCCAAAAAGCCGCAGAAACTTGTAAGACTCGGTATCGCTTGAAGTGCCAAAAGGTTGAAATACAAAAAGTACAAAAAGCGCTATAAACGAAAACATGACGGCACGATATACAACTAACTTTCTCGAATCTAGATCATCTTTGAGCCACAACATCCTATTTTGCATACCTTTAATCCACCAATGTTTAAAAATAGCACACATTAATATGTGCATTCCAACTCATTTAAAATTTTTTGTGATGGTAGTTTTATTAAAAACAAAAAAAGGAAGAGAACATCAACGTTATTTAACAGCAGAAGGTGGTGTGTGAGCAATTCTATCTGCTTTTAAGATTTTACTAATGAGAGATAAAACATGTAATACCAATTCGCTTAATTAAGTGGTCTATTTTTGAGGGCGGAAAAACGTGTTGATAGCTAGGCAAAAAATCCGCTATTAGTTGTTCTAAATGAGAATTTTTTAATGCAGGGAGCGACACGTTTAGCCCCGCAAAATGATTAAGTATTATTGCGGATTGGTATAAGTGCACTGATTTTGTTCCAAACACAAAAAAGCCCGCTAAATTAGCGGGCTATTTTGTTATATGGTGGAGAGATAGGGATTTGAACCCTAGATGGGCTATAAACCCATGCCGGTTTTCAAGACCGGTGCATTCGACCACTCTGCCATCTCTCCGATACTGCTAAGTTAAAAGTAAGAGTGTACTAATAACTATTTAAAT
>NZ_BADV01000099.1:0-128 GCF_000238895.1 Pseudoalteromonas sp. BSi20429
GCGTGGCAGTATTCGTTCCACCATTATTATCACTAACAGTATAGGTAACTGTTGCTAAGCCGTTGCTATCGGCTGCCGGTGTGTATTGAATTTGATTGCCAACTACTGAGACTGAGCCAATATCAGCT
>NZ_BADV01000098.1:0-253 GCF_000238895.1 Pseudoalteromonas sp. BSi20429
GATTCTTTTCACTGCTAAGTTTGAGTTACTAAAACTCAAAAGGTTGCATTTATTGCTCTTAAAAAACAAATTAACTAAGTTGTTTTGAGCTGATGAAGTAACTTTAATATTTAACTTTATTTTCGACAAACGATAAAAATGAAACCAATGAGTGAAAAAAATTAAACTATAGACTTTAGTCTAATGCTCGGCGTTAAGTTTATGTATTTGAATAAAAAACATTATTAAAATTTGCAGGGAGTTATACCAATCT
>NZ_BADV01000097.1:0-30965 GCF_000238895.1 Pseudoalteromonas sp. BSi20429
TAAGGCGCTTTTTTTTGCGGTTAAAAACCAAAATCAACAAGTAGCAATATAATAGACCGCAAGTACTTGAAAAAGTTCTCAACTATTTTTATTTTTTTCAAGTAATGGCATTAACATTTGCTCAAGGCCATTTAGTTTTACCTCATACATCATCGCAAGTTGACTACCTAGTTTTGAGTCAGGAAACCCTTGCTGATTAAACCAGACTAAATAAGGCTCTGGCAGTAAAAGCAATGGCCGTCCTGCATATTTTCCAAACGGCATTATGGTATTAATAGCTATTTTTAGTTGTTTTGGATCCATAAAAACTACTTATGTATTTAAAGTATGCGTAAGTGTAAGGGATTTTAGAGATATAAAATAGGCTGTGACGGGCAAGAAACAGCCTATTTTGCGAGGGAGTAGGCCCTCTGATTTAATAATTTTATGTTGATTGATATAAACCTAGTTGAACTTTAATTAGCTGGGATCTAATTAAGTTATTATTAGAACATGGGTTCTTATTTAACCAACACAGTTAGTCTACCTGTTTTTCATTGTTGTGGTGAATTGGCTTGTAAAGGAATGTAAATAGAATTGCTTTTTATTTAAAAACTAATAACAAAGCCTTAACTGATTAAGGCCTTGTTATTTATAGACGTTATAAAAAGTAATTATTCGTTAAATAGCTCTTGTTTAACGTGCTCTGCAAAACCACTACCGGCTTCTAGGTAAAAGTTATAAGTAGAATGAACACCCATTTCTTCTAGTTCTTTTTGTTGATCAGGGTAGTTTGCAATAGCTGTTACTTGACCTTTATAACCGGAGGCTTGTAGTTGCTCTAAGGCAAAAATATTTTGCATATGCTTTGGCATTGCAAGCATAACCATTTCTACTTGTGAGTGATTTACTCGTTGCCAAAAGTCAGGGTCGGTTGCATCAGCAATTAAGACGTTGCGGCCTCTGTTAACGTGCTTATCTACCACCTCAGGTTTTATATCTATACCTGCAACAACATTTGGGTGAGTCGCGTTGATAGTCTCATAAGCACCAGTACCAATACGTCCCATACCAAAAATGACTATTCTAGTATCGTTAAGGTTAACAGGTAGCTCTTCAGCTAAACGAGTTTTGCTTTCGAACTTTAATAACCAGTGCTCAATTTTGACGTACAACTCGTTTGAACGTTTATTTAATGGGGAGGCAATTATAAAGGTAATAGAAACAGCAATTGCCATTACAGCTAGCCATTCAGAGGTGATCATGCCTGTAGTTGCAGCCACTGCACATACAATTAAACCAAACTCACTGTAGTTAGATAAGCTAAAAGCAGTAAGTAATGATGTACGCGCGCGTAGTTTAAATATATTAGTGAACACATAATAAAGCGCTATTTTAACGGGTAATACTAAAATAAGTATAATAGCAACAATCAAGGAGTTAGTGGTTAGCTCTGCGCTCAAACCAATACTTAAGAAGAAGCCAACTAGCAATATGTCCTTTAAATTAAGCAGGGATTTTGATAGCTCGCCTGCCTTTTTATGAGGGGCAAACATCATTCCTATTATTAGTGCACCTAAATCGCCTTTTAGGCCTGCAAATTCAAATGCATGATAACCAGCAACTAGAGCAAAGAAAAAACCAAACAATGGTAATAGTTCACCATGTTTAGATCGGTTCAATACGCCATACATTACAGGTCGTAATAAAGGCAAAGCAATTATTAGTGCAATTGCCCATAAATTTGGGACTTTACCGGTGCTAATAGCTAAAAAGATAACAGCAAAGATATCTTGCATTACCAATATACCAATGGCTATTTTACCGTGTAAGCTTGCCATTTCTCCGCGTTCTTCAAGCACTTTTACTGCAAATACAGTACTTGAAAAGCTAAGCGCAAACCCAACTAATAAAGCACTTTGCCAACTTAAATCAACAAATAGTGGAATAGCGAATACGCCAAGTAATAGCATAAAACCACTAAATAACGCACTGCTAAAAATGATATGCAATGTTGCAGGTGCCCAAACTTGAGGTTTAATTAAACTATTAACTTTAAGTTTCAAGCCAATACTAAAAAGAAGAAGGGTAACGCCAAGTGCTGCAATTGTATCGAGCAACTCTGTACTTTTATATCCTGATAAATTTAAAGCAAAGCCTGCTAATAAAAATCCAATAAGAGGAGGTAGTTTTAATTGATAAACGGCAAAACCACAAACAAACGCGGCAGCAAAATAGATTAGTTCCATAATTCTTAATATCACTTCATTTGGTGTTGCAGTGTAACGAAAAATTTATGCCATTGAAAATATAATAGACCTAAAAATGAACGCGTCTAATCAATTACTTGCCTTGCTGCGTATGAAAAATGCGCATTAAACACTTATTTAATCGTAAATAGTATGTAAATAACATTTTTTCACTGACATTAGCTTTTAAATATGGTTAAGATGCGATAACGAAGAAGTTTAAGCCAGAGCAAATAATAGAGCAGCTCAGCTTAAGGAGAGAGATATGTTTAAAAAGATTTTAGCGTCGGTAGGTATTGGTGCTGCAAAAGTAGACACTATTTTAGAAACTGAACACCTACAACCAGGTCAACTTTTTAACGCACAAATAGTTATCACAGCAGGGGATGTTAGCCAAGATATCGCAGGCTTAGATTTATTATTAATGACTCGTGTTAAAGTTGCGGGTGATGATGGTGATTATTTTACTAATCATGTAATTGAGCAATGGCGAATTACAGATATTGGTACAATTGAGCCAGGCGAAGTTAAAAACATCCCTTTTGAAGCACGTCTTCATTCTGAAACACCTATTACAGAAATTAATGCAGGTTATAATCAATCACATGTATGGCTAGAAACAGGCCTAGATATAGACTTAGCACTTGACCCAACAGATAAAGATCATTTACACATTTACCCTAATGAAGCGGTTAAAACGTGTATGCAAGCGATGGAAAAGTTAGGTTTTAGTTTAATGAAAGCTGACGTAGAAAAAGGCCACTTACGGGCTTCAACTTTTCAGTCATTATCTGGCTGTTATCAAGAACTTGAGTATAAACCTAATAGCCGCAGCTTATTTGGCATTCAGGAGATTGAATTATCGTTTGTACCAGAGGCACATAAAACACATGTGCTTATAGAGCTAGACAGAGCCTTTAAAGGCGATGGTTATGTAGATTTGACCATAGAGCACGATCATGTGAATCTATCGCAGTTGTGTGATCAGCTAGAGCGCTTATTTACTTAGTATAAGCTAACTAAGCTAGCGAGTGATTTTAATAAACCCAGCCTAAGCTGGGTTTTTTGCTTATAGGATTTAATATGCAGTTTAAATGTGAGCAGTTTGACGCTCTTGATACACAGACTCTTTTTACTATTATGCGTGGGCGGGTTGATGTGTTTGTTGTAGAGCAAAAATGTCCTTACCCTGAACTTGATGATGTAGATATTGCTTTAAATACACAGCATTTATATACATTGGATAATGAGCAACTACAAACTTATGCGCGTTGTTATGACAAAAGTGAGCAATACAGCGCAATAGGTCGCGTGCTAGTGAGTGAAGGAGCGCGTGGTAATGGGTATGCTACTTTACTTATTACTAAAGCTATAGACTGCTGCAAAGCACAATGGCCTGAGCGAGATATTTATATAGGTGCACAAACTTACTTACTTGATTTTTACCGCTCTTTTGGCTTTGAGGATTATAAAAGTGAATATTTAGAAGACGGTATACCTCATCAAGATATGATTTTAAAACTCACTAAATAAATCCAATTTAAGCAGCTATAAAAAAGCCCACTAATGTGGGCTATTTTAATTTAAGACTATTTTAAGGTTAAGGTATTATTTAGCTCAAGAGTGAGTGTAAAAACACCATACCAATAGCAAGTGGACACACAAACTTGGTATACCAAGGCCATATTTTCCAAAACAATGTGTTATGGACCTCAGGATTACCTTCTTTAATTGCTTTAAGTAATGAGCTTCTGTACCAAATCCAGCCTACAAATATACAACACATCAGGCCAAGCAAAGGTTGAGCTACTTTTGTAGTTAAAGTAATCACTAAGCCAAATAAGCTGCTAAGGTTACACACAATTATAATGCTAACGATAGCAATTAAAGCTCCAATCAACCAGGTTGCCTGAACGCGTTTCATCCCAAAGCGTTCTACAGTGTATGATACTGGCGCCTCTAACATTGAAATAGATGACGTTAAAGCGGCAATACTCATTAACGCAAAAAATGAAAAGCCCACAAATAAGCCAACTTCGCCCATTCCATCAAATAAAGCAGGGAGTACCTGAAATACTAACGTATCTTCAGAGAGTAATTTACCTGTTGAGGCCGAGAATATTTCAACGCCTTGAGCTTGCGCTACATACATCGCCGGAATAATCAGTAAACCCGCTACAAAGGCTATAAATACATCAATAAGGGTTACATAGGCACCTAAAGAAACAAGATTTTCTTTTTTGCTAATGTACGAGCCGTAAATAATCATTACGCTAGTACCTAGCGATAAAGAGAAAAAAGCTTGTCCTAGTGCGCTAACTAATAGTTTTGCGTCAAAAATAGACGAAAAATCAGGAACTAAGTAAGCCTTTAAACCCTCCATTGCGCCATCTTGGGTCATTACATAAGCAATAAGTGCAAATAAAATCCCCAAAAGAGCGGGCATTAAACGTTTTGACCATTTTTCAATACCGTTCTCAACGCCTCTACTAATAATAGCGACAGTTAGTACGATAAAGACGAGAGTGAATATAATGTTTCGGGTAAGTGATTGCTCACTTAACCATGTCGATGCTGTGTCGGCACCGACAAGAGTAGCTATGGGTTCAGCTGTAGCGCTGAGCATCCAACCGGCAACAATGGCGTAAAAACTTAATATAAAGCCAGCACATAAAATACCGCCAAAACCAACAATAAAGGCAAAGTGTTTTTGCCATGGCTTATTAGATATTTTTTGAAGTGATGAAACCGCATTTGCTTGGCCATGACGACCAATCATAAGTTCAGCCATTAAAGCGGGGTAGGCTAAAAAGAACGCAAGCACTAAATATGCGACTAAAAATGCAGCACCGCCATTACTTGCTGTTTGTGTAGGGAATCCCCAAATATTGCCCAAACCAACGGCAGAACCCGCGGCGGCCATAATAAAACCAAAGCGAGAGCTGAACTCGCCTCTAACTGCGCTCATATTATTGTACTTCTCTATTGTGTGACGGCGGTGACAATCTACTGGAAATGTTAAAAAATAAAAAGTGCTTATTTGCTGATCTAGCACAATTTAATAAGTAAAGTGTGTGTTATAACCATCGATTTTAATTGTTGTTATCGAGTCGTTTAAATAACGAGTTGATTTTGTTTAATAATTGTTAATTACAGTCTGTAACTATTGCTTTACGAATTATGATGCTGTGCAATAGTGAGAGTAAAACACGCACCACCTAGCTGGGTACTTTTACTTACTTTAACACTGCCATGATGCCAGTCGGCTACTTTTTCAACAATAGCTAGACCAAGGCCGTAACTTTTATCAGCTCTGTTACGGTGATCTTCTTCCCTAAAAAATGGGCTAAATACATTACTAAAATTTTCTCGAGCGATACCCGGGCCGTCATCTTCTACCGTTATTATAAGCTGTTGCTCGTGTAACTTTGCGCTTAAGTAAATATGTTGGCTTGCAAAATCACATGCGTTAGTTAATAAATTAGTAATTGCGCGAGCAAGCCAGTGAAGATCTGCATTTATTATTTTATCGGTACTATTGAGCTGTACGTTGAGCATTTGCATTTCAAGCTTAGGTGCAAGTTGCACTAAAATATCTTCAAGGTAGGACTTAATGTTTGTTGATGAATAGGTCAGCTTATTAGCATTTTGCTCTAAAGTAGCAAATGCTAAATAGCTACTAAGCATCGATTCCATATGGTCTAAATCATTTTCCATACGGGTTAAATACTGTTTTACTTTTTGCTCATCATGGCTATCTAATGCCGCATCTAAACCAAATCGCAGGCACGCGATAGGGGTGCGTATATCATGAGATAAACTTGAGGCCATTAGCTTGTTTTCGGCGACAAGTTTCTCTATTTGGCTGGCCATGCGGTTAAAGGTAAGCTCTACGTCTTTTATGTAAGTAAAATGCGATACTTTTATTCGGGCTTGAACATTACCAGAGGCAAACTTTTTAGCGGCTTCATTTAACACGGTTAATCGTTTAGCTAAGGGCGCAATAATAAACCCCATAAATACACATAAGCCTGCGTAAAAGAGCAAGGTTAATATAATGTCATTATGTTGCTCGCTATCAAAAATTTTATCTAAACGCATTGATAAGTGAAAAGGATTTAAAACAGCGCTGCTATAAAGCATATAAAAGCCTTGCTGATCTTCTAAAATCAGCCCACCCGGCGTGTGCATTTGTAATAATAAAGAAGGCGGTAAAGCAAGTGATTCATTAGGTTTGTAATCAATTAAAACATCAAACTCTAGCGCCAGTTGTTTTACATAATCGCTGCGCTCAGATGTGGGTATGTTAGCTAACTGCTTGCTAAAACCCATGATCATTTTACTTTGCTGACTAAATTCATCCTGCGGGGTATGCGCTTGTTGACTAAAAGCATCAATAAGCCAGCCCAATACCACAATAGATAAAAGTGCACTGCCTAGAAGCGATATATAAAACTTTTTCATTTATTTATTCATCACTTTATTACCACGCAGTAGAAACAAGTAAATATCCACGGCCCCAAATAGTTTTAATTTTTTCAGGGTTTTGTGGATCATCATTAAACTTTTTACGAAGTGCAGAAATAAGTACATCAACACTTCTATCAAGCCCATCGTATTCTCTGCCTTTGGTTGCTTTAAATACAGCGTCACGCGAGACCACTTGGCCTGCATTGCTCGCAAGGTAATGAAGCAGTAAATACTCAGCACTTGATATGTTTACGTCTTGCTTGTTGAGTTTTACATTTCTAGATTCGGTATCAATACTAAGCGCACCAACATTAATAACACTCTCGTTAACGTGTGGGGTATTTGGCTCATTGTTTTGGCGAAGGGCTGCTTTTATACGCGCTAGCAATGCACGAGGGCGTACAGGTTTCATTATGTAGTCGCTTGCACCTACTTCTAGACCAATGACCTCATCCATTTCTTCATCGCGTGCGGTGAGCATTATGATGGGCGAATTATAAAAACTACGAAGTTCTCTACACACGCTTATACCATCTTGCCCTGGAAGCATAATATCAAGGAGCACGATATTTGGATTTAACGTTTTGACTTGGCTAATTACTTTGTCACCTCTGTGACAAACATGCGTTGTGTAGCCTTGCTCTGTTAAGTATTCAGCAACCCATTGAGCAAGTGATACATCGTCTTCAACGAGTAAAATAGTGCCATAGTTATCCATGAAAATATCCTTAATGCGATTGGTATTAAAATAGTCGCCAGCGGCGCTTTTTTTGCCTGTTTTGATATACCCATTGAAGCTTTACTTCGGCAATACTAATTATTTTAGAGGTATTGCTGTCAAATAGTTCAAATGAAATACTTTGCTGTGAATCAAATGCATAATTAAAGGTACCGCTCTGTTGCTTGAGCCAACATTGCATTATGTACTTTGAGGTGGCGTCACGTAGGCAGTAATTACCAATGATAGGTTGCTCCCACGTTAGCGTTACGTCAGCATAGCAATTTCGCCCTTCGCGCAATGCAACGCAGGTGTCGGGAACTGCTATAAGTGCTTCAGGAGGTTCCTGAGCTTTAACAGTAAAAGTACTGGGGAAGATCAGTAATACACAGATCCATCTAAAATACATAACGTAGGCCTACCTTGGCTTTGTGTTGATATCCTTGGGAAATAATTGGACTGTCGTCAATCTCTTTTGAAAACCATGTGGTAAGCCAGCCGGATAAAAACACCCAATCTTGGCTTATTGGGTACTCAGCATGGAACTCAAAAATAATACTAGTACTGGCATTGCTGCTATAAACCGGGCGAAGGCTGGTGGCTTCATCGCTATCAATACCAAAGTAATAATTGGTAAAGTCAGCAGAGTAGGCGCTTAAACCAACACCAGATCTAAACTCCCAGTTTCGCCATGGTAAAATGTGACTAAAAAAGCTGTTTATAACCCAGCCATTGTGCGCGCCAGATACATCATGAAGGTATTCAAAAGAGAATTGAGAATTTTCAAATCGACGAGAAAGTCGAAGGCCGACGTCAAAGTCGTAATTACGTTTTTTTATACCTTGGAGTTCTTTTATAACACCATGGTTATAGAATCCGAGGCCTTTTTCGTCAAATCCAGCTTGAGTATTTGTGCCTAATATATCTAGGCCCCAATCAAATTTATCTATAAGACTGTAGCCTATTACAAGGCCGCCACTGAGTTGATTGTGATCGAAATCAAGGTAAAATTTATCGTAGGAAACAGCAAGACTTAAGTCGAGCTCAACGCCTTTATCGTAAGACTCAATGCCGACAAGGTAAGAATCTTCAATATAAAAGCCCGCACCAGCACTCCAATCCCACGCAAAGCCTTGGGTTGGCTCTAACGTATTATCTGCATAATAGCGGTTACTTGCCATACTCGACGTGCTAAAAATGCAGCAAAAAAGCAGTGTTATGCTCAGTAAAGTATGGTTAAGCAAAGCGTTTCTCATCCCTTAGGGCCTAATTATTATTTGTTATTAAGCGTAGTATATTGTTAATTCGTTCCTTTAATCTGTAAAAAAATGTAGTAAGTGTTAGGTCTGTTGAACTTTTAAGGTTAAATTTTCAGCAGTCTGTTTGGTATTTAGGCAAGGCAGAGCCTATGCAGTGTGGCTATTCCCCACAAATGGGCGATAACGTAGCATTAATGCCAAACAGGCGCTGCCCAAAAGGTTCTTCCTAGGGGCTATTTACTCTTTGTTGCTCGGTTTTTACTTATTCTTACATGGATGTAAGCCAGTAGGGTAACGCAGGAGCAGTTACCGAGCCCACTAGGTTACAAACCTCGCGCCGCGATTAAATAGCCCCTTGTTTGAACAAATTTTAATCCGTAAAGATCAACAGACCCTAATTTACTGAACTTTAATTTTATCGATTAATATACTACTCAAGTAAAACTGCATCATAGGTGTTAATGCACTTACTTCTGTTCTGTTACATGGACCGCTAAGTTTGGTAAGGCTAGATAGTTTTGACAACGTTTTGTACTGAGGGATTTGAATATCTTTGCCAAGTCTTTCAATACGGGCCTCGTCAGTGTTTTGCTGATGAATAAAAGCGACAACCTCAAGCTCATTTGTGATTTTTTGCTCTTCAGTGAAATTGTAAATTAGTGGTTCACGATGAAAACTTGCGCTGTCGATTGAAGATTTAGCAAACCAAACAACATCACCCGATGACTTGTGCGTGAGACGCATACTAACTTGTGCAAATATTGCAGCGCACTGCTGTGTTGGGTATTGCTGGGCAACATTTGAATATAAAGTAAATGGCTTCTCTGGTTGCTTTATTGCGTACTTAGTATCGTCTGTGAAAGTTAAATCGAGTTGCTGAATAGTCAGTGTGTAGTCACTGTTGTTTTTAGTTGTTACTTTTAGTTGTTTATCGTTCAGTGCTTGGCTAATTTGCGATAGAAGTTTATCGGTTACGCTTGCCTTATCGGTAATGATTTTTACTGTTTGGTTTCTAACTACTTTATGCGCAGGAAGTTGAACCGATTTAACTTTTGGAGATGAGTGCTCTGTAGTGTACTCAAGTTGATAGGTCTGACTTTTTAATGTTGGCTTTAATGGCATAGCCAGTGGTTCGGCCGGTTGCTTTGTAATAGCACAACCAGTTGATAATAAAATAAAAAGTGACACAACTAAAAAACGCATAAGTACTAAACACTCGCTTAAAACCAAATAATCGTCGTATTGTACGTTAGTACAAACAAAACTTCATGATATTATCTGCGCAGATGTAGTTAAAAAGATAAAATTTATAAAAAATGAAGTATCTCAACTCTTTATTGTATTGCCTATCTGCTTTGTGTTTGCTGTTTAGTTCTGTGGGTTTTGCAGCAAAAGCGGATCCTGATTGGGATGCATTTGTAAAAAAGTACGGCCGTTACGCACAAAAAAAATTAAAAAGTAAAGGTATACCCGGTGCAGCGCTTTCGATTGTAAATATAAACAACTCAGACTACATCCACACCATGGGCGTAACTAAATCACGAAATGGACAAAAAGTTAATAAGCATACTCGGTTTAGACTCGCGTCTGTTTCGAAGACATTTGCAGGCTCGTTATCAGCTAAATTGGCTGTTAACGGCCTACTGGAATTAGATAAGCCTGTTAGCGGATACATAACTGATTTTAAAGGGACTGTTTATCAAGATGATTTAAAGGTGTTTCATCTTTTGAGCCATTCAAGTGGATTAGTTCCTAATGCATACGACAATTTAATTGAATCTCGTATGGATTACCCAGGTATTGTTGAAAAGCTGCTTAGCGTCAAACCAATTTGCAAACCCGGCGAATGTTATGGCTATCAAAACGTTATGTTTAGTCTTATAGGCGATGTGATATTACAAAGCACCGATAAAAGTTACGGACAGTGGTTACGAGAAGCTATTTTTGAGCCATTAAAAATGAGTGATGCGAGCTTAGGTTTTGAACAAATGGTGCATGACAATAATTATGCTCTACCTCATGTGCGGGGTAAAAAACGCTGGTATAGCGCTAAGCTTAAAAAAAATTATTATAAAGTGGGACCTGCAGCGGGTGTGAACGCTAGCGCAAGTGATATGGCTATTTGGTTAAGAGCGCAGCTGGGCCAATATCCTGATATTTTGTCATTGGATACTCTAGCAAAACAAACACGCCCTTATACACATACAAAAAAAGAAATGCATCGCAGGGTGTGGAAAAAACACCTTAATGAAGCTTATTACGGATTAGGTTGGCGCGTTTATAACTATGCTGATGAAACACTTTATTATCATAGTGGCTGGGTGCAAGGATATAGAAGCGATGTGGTTGTATTTCCCCACTTAAATGTTGGTTTTAGTTTAATCGTTAATGCTGAAACCGGCGTAATAAATGAATTAACGACTGAATTTATCGACAGGCTATTAGAATATAAGCGAGGTAAAAAAATATGAATAAAATAATATTAGCAGTCACTTTTTTAGTCATGTCATTCAATTGTAGTTTGGTATTTGCCGCACCTGACGAAGTATATTTGTTTCGTCATAGCGAAAAGTTAACGGGTAAAAACCCAGCGCTTTCAGAAGAGGGGAAGGCACGTGCAAATAATTTAGTTACGTTGTTTAAAGAACATCAAAATATACATCTTTTTAGCAGCAACTATAAACGCACGTTGCAAACAGCCGCACCTTTGCAGGCACATTTTAATACCAAAATAAATGTGTATAAAGCAGGTGAGTTAAGTGTTCTAAAAAATGAGTTACTAAAACTAAAGGGAGTGGTTGTTGTTATTGGGCACAGTAATACGACGCCGCAACTGGCAGAACTACTCTCCAATGAAAAAGTGCCGGCTATGAGTGAGACACAATTTACTCAGTATTTTATACTGCATAATAAGCCCACTAGTAACGGCACTGATTATGATGCAACCCACCATGCAATGAGCTTTTAAATTAAAAAGTATTATGTAACAAAAAACCAGCATTAAGCTGGTTTTTTAATTTAAACGTACTAAACCCTTTAAAAAGGATTAATTAGTTACGTGGTAAATGTATTTTTTTCTCAACACTTTGGCGATAAAGCACAATAGTGTGACCTATCGTTTGTAGCTTAGTCGCACCAGTTTCACGTACGATTGCTTCAAAAATTAGTGCTTTTGTTTCACGATCGTCAGTTGGAACTTTAACTTTGATTAATTCGTGAATTTCTAATGCACTTTGAATTTCGACTACTACGCCTTCGGTTAAACCGTTAGAACCTAGTAAAACTACAGGCTTAAGGCTATGTGCCTGACCTTTTAAAAACTGCTTTTGTTTGTTTGATAATGTCATGTTTATACAAATTTTGCTGAATATGGCTTGAATTAAGGGTATTCTAACGCCATCTAGAGAATATTACTAATTAGTTGCGTGTTAATTTATGACAAATAAAAAACAGTCAGCCAGTTCACAGCGATGGCTGAAAGAACATTTTGATGATAAATATGTTCAAGAAGCGCAAAAAAAAGGCTGGCGTTCCCGAGCGGTTTTTAAATTAGATGAAGTACAAAATAGAGATAAAATACTTCGTCCAGGTATGACAGTTGTTGATTTAGGGGCGGCTCCAGGAAGTTGGTCTCAATATTTGGCTGAAAAAGTAGGTGACAAAGGCCAAGTGATCGCGTGTGATATATTACCGATGGATTCACTTGCGGGTGTTGACTTCTTACAAGGTGACTTTCGTGAGGAGGCTGTATTAAATGCGTTGTTAAAACGTATTGATGGTAAAAATGTTGATGTGGTACTCTCTGACATGGCACCAAATATGAGTGGTAATAACTCAGTAGATCAAGCGGGTAGTATGTATTTGGTAGAACTTGCGCTGGATATGTGTAGTCAAGTACTAAAGAAAAATGGCGCATTTATTGTTAAAGTTTTCCAAGGAGAGGGCTTTGATCAATACTTGCAAGATGTACGTAATAGTTTTAAAGCAGTGAAAATACGCAAACCTGATGCCTCACGTGCCCGTTCTCGGGAAGTATATATAGTAGCGACTGGATACAAACTGTAGTACAGTTGCTTGGCGTTTAGTTGAATTTAAATTAATTGGATACAAGAGGTTAACCCCTTGAGCGATATGGCGAAAAATTTAATACTATGGCTGGTGATTGCAGTTGTGCTGATGTCAGTCTTTCAGAGCTTTAATGGCGGCGAGCAAGTTGATCGCCAAACAAGTTACACTCAATTTGTAAAAGATGTCCGCAGTGGCTCTTTACAAGAAGTTATTATCGACCGCGGTACAGGAAATATTACTGGTACTAAGAGCAGTGGTGAGCGTTTTCAAACAACGATGCCAATGTACGATGAAGACTTAATAAATGATTTACTTAAAAATGATGTAAATGTGAAGGGTGTACAACCTGAAGAACAATCATTCTTAGCAAGTATATTTATTTCTTGGTTCCCGATGATACTGCTTATAGGTGTATGGATATTCTTCATGCGTCAAATGCAAGGCGGCGGCGGTAAAGGCGCTATGTCATTTGGTAAGAGTAAAGCTCGCTTAATGAGTGAAGATCAAATTAAAACAACGTTTGCTGATGTTGCAGGTTGTGATGAAGCAAAAGAAGATGTTACTGAGCTGGTAGACTTTTTAAGAGATCCTTCTAAGTTTCAAAAACTTGGCGGTAGTATTCCTAAAGGTGTACTAATGGTTGGTCCTCCAGGTACCGGTAAAACGTTACTTGCGAAGGCTGTTGCTGGTGAAGCTAAAGTGCCATTTTTTACAATTTCTGGTTCAGATTTTGTTGAAATGTTTGTGGGTGTTGGTGCGTCACGTGTACGTGACATGTTTGAGCAAGCTAAAAAAGCGGCGCCTTGTATTATCTTTATAGATGAGATTGACGCTGTTGGTCGTAAACGTGGTGCTGGTATGGGCGGCGGTAACGATGAACGTGAGCAAACACTTAACCAAATGCTAGTAGAAATGGATGGTTTTGGTGGTAACGAAGGTATTATCGTTATCGCAGCAACTAACCGACCAGATGTATTAGACCCTGCATTACTTCGTCCAGGTCGTTTTGACCGTCAAGTTGAAGTAGGTTTACCTGATATTCGTGGTCGTGAGCAAATACTTAAAGTACACATGCGTAAAGTGCCATTAGGCGATAACGTAGAAGCAGCTCTTATAGCACGTGGTACTCCAGGTTTCTCTGGCGCGGATTTAGCAAACTTAGTAAACGAAGCTGCACTTTATGCAGCGCGTGGTAATAAACGTGTTGTAAGTATGGCTGAATTTGACGCTGCTAAAGATAAAATCATGATGGGCGCAGAGCGCAAGACCATGGTGATGAGCGAGCAAGAAAAAGCAATGACAGCGTACCATGAAGCTGGCCATGCAATTGTTGGTCGTATGGTGCCAGAACATGATCCAGTTTATAAAGTATCTATTATTCCACGTGGCCGTGCGCTGGGTGTAACAATGTACTTGCCTGAACAAGATCGTGTTAGCCATTCAAAAGAGCTTTTAGAATCAATGATTTCTAGCCTTTATGGTGGCCGTATTGCTGAAGCGCTTATTTACGGCGCAGATAAAGTAACAACGGGTGCAAGTAATGACATTGAACGAGCTACAGATATAGCGCGTAAAATGGTTACACATTGGGGTTTAAGTGAAAAACTAGGTCCGTTACTTTACGCTGAAGATCAGAACGAAATGTATATGGGTGGTGGCGGTAGTCGTTCATCTAGCATGTCGGACGACACGGCAAAAGTAATTGATGCAGAGGTTCGATTACTTTCAGATCGTAACTATCAAAGAGCAGAAGAAATATTAAAAGAAAATATTGATATTCTTCACTCAATGAAAGATGCGTTAATGAAATACGAAACTATTGATGCTAAGCAAATTGATGATTTAATGGCACGCCAACCAGTACGTGAACCGCGTGATGCACATGACCGTCATGAAGCTAAACCGGTAAAAGCGGAAGAACCTCAAGAACCAGTTGCTGATGAAAGTCAAAAGACTGATGATTCATCAAAAAAAGATGAAACAAACCTTGATGACAAAGCTGAATAATCGTTAAAATAGTAATGAAAGCCCCGAACTTCGGGGCTTTTTTGTATCAGCTATTTAGAAAAAGAATAAAGGTTGGCAATGACTAACATATTAAAGCTTCCGAGAGGGCGTACGCTTAATCTTGAAAAGCCCGTTATTATGGGAATACTAAATGTAACGCCGGATTCATTTTCTGATGGTGGGCAGTTTTTAGATCCCAAAATAGCGCTAAAACGCGCAATGCAATTATTAGATGACGGTGCGACAATTTTAGATATAGGGGGAGAATCTACTCGCCCAGGCGCGCCAGATGTTAGCTTAGAAGATGAACTTGCTCGAGTAATCCCCGCTATTAAAGCGATACGTCAGCACAGTGATTGCGTTATTTCAATTGATACCAGTAAAGCACAGGTAATGGAACAAGCAATACTTGCAGGGGCAGATATAGTCAATGATGTTAGAGCTTTACAAGAAATAGACGCCTTAGAAACGGTTGCGCATTATGAAGATGTAGCAATTTGTTTAATGCATATGCAAGGGCAGCCCCGGAGCATGCAATCGTCACCTCATTACGATAATTTGTTTGCAGATATAAGTATGTTTTTTAGTGAACGTATTAAAGCATGTGAAACAGCTGGGATTAAGTTTGAACGACTTATTCTAGACCCAGGTTTTGGATTTGGAAAAACGCTTAGTCATAACTATCAAATATTGGCTAAGTTTGACGATTTTAATAAATTAGGTTTGCCATTATTGGCCGGATTATCTCGTAAATCGATGATAGGTAATTTATTAAACAGAAATACAAATGAACGGTTAGCGGGCAGCTTAGCGGGTGCGTTAATCGCAGCGCAAAATGGCGCAAAAATTATTCGTGTACATGACGTAAAAGAAACCGCAGATGTACTTGGTGTATATCAAGCCTGCGAACAAGGAATTTCACAATGAAAGAAAGAAAATATTTTGGCACCGATGGCGTGCGTGGACTTGTAGGCGCTGCTCCAATAAACCCTGAATTTGCAATGAAGCTAGGCTGGGCTGCTGGGCGTGTATTATCGCAAAGTGGTACTAAAAAAGTAATTATTGGTAAAGATACGCGTATTTCGGGCTATATGCTTGAAACCGCACTTGAGGCTGGTTTAATTGCTGCTGGTATTGATGTTGTATTATTGGGTCCTATGCCGACACCGGCCGTTGCTTATTTAGCGCAAACATTTCGTGCTGAAGCAGGTATTGTAATTAGTGCCTCACATAATCCGTATTACGATAACGGTATTAAGTTTTTCAATGGTCAAGGCTTAAAGCTTGATGATGCAGTAGAGCTTGAAATTGAAGCGATGCTTGATGAGCAAATGACATGTGTTGCTTCAGATAAATTAGGTAAAGCATCGCGTTTAGTCAGTGCGGATGGCCGCTATATAGAGTTTTGTAAGAGCCAGTTCCCGCAAGGCCTGTCTTTAGAAGGTCTTAAAATTGTTGTCGATTGCGCAAATGGCGCAACTTATCATATTGCACCTTCTGTTATGCGTGAACTTGGCGCAGAAGTAATAACACATGCGTGTGAGCCTAACGGCGTTAATATCAACCATGAATGTGGCGCTACTCACGTAGATACCCTTAAACGTAAAGTGCTTGAACTTAAAGCCGACGTAGGTATTGCATACGATGGTGATGGTGACCGCGTGATGATGGTTGATCATAATGGCCGTGTTTTTGATGGTGATGATCTGGTTTATATTATTGCTTGCCAAGCAGCCCAAGATGATAATTTGGGTGGTGGTGTAGTTGGTACTGTTATGTCTAACATGGGCCTTGAAAACGCTTTAAAAGCAAAAGGTATCGAGTTTGCTCGCAGTAAAGTAGGTGATCGCTATGTTATGGAATTACTACAGCAAAAAGGCTGGAAAATTGGCGGTGAAAGCTCAGGCCATGTACTGAATCTAGACTTAATTAGCACGGGTGATGGTATTATTTCAAGCTTACAAGTACTTGCTGCTATGGTTGCACAAAATCGCACATTGCAAGACTTAGGCGCTGGTTTTACCAAGTATCCAATGAAGATGATTAACGTGCGTTATACAGCTGGAACTGACCCAACAAAAGCACCAGAAGTGCTTTCAGCTGTAGCAGAAGTAGAGCTTGCTTTAGGCGATAAAGGCCGTGTTTTACTGCGCAAATCAGGCACTGAACCTGTGGTTCGTGTTATGGTTGAAGCCGAGCAAGAAAAGATTGTAATAGACAGCGCTCAAAAAATTGCAGCTGTTGTAGAATCTATGAGCAAACAAACTGATTAATAACAATAATCTCTTGTAACTTTGGGCGAGAAAAGTTAATATCTCGCCCGCTTTCTAATGTGGAGTGGATAATGGCAATACGCAAGGCGATGGTCGCAGGCAACTGGAAAATGAATGGCTCTTTAGAGTTAGTTAAACAAATGTCTGACGCTATTAACGATGTAAAATCACAAGAGATGGACATTGTTTTATTTCCTCCATTCCCACTTGTACCAGCAATGGTAGCTAGCGGTGTTTCTACAGGAGCTCAAACTGTTTCTGAAAATACACCTGGCGCATTTACTGGTGAAGTTGATGCGCAGCTTATAAAAGATTTAGGTGCAACTTACGTACTCGTTGGTCATTCTGAACGCCGCAGTATTTATAACGAAAGTAATGCAACAGTCGCTGAAAAGTTTGCTAGAGCACAGCAAGTTGGGTTAACACCAATATTATGTGTAGGCGAGAGCGAAAGTGAGCAAGAAAACGGCCAAACCGAACAAGTAGTTGCTGCACAAATTGATGCAGTAATAGAGAAATTAGGTGTAGCAGCACTGAAAGATTCTGTGATAGCATACGAGCCCGTTTGGGCCATAGGCACAGGTAAGACTGCATCGCCAGAGCAGGCACAAACTGTTCATAAATTTATCCGTGACAAAATTGCATCACTTGATAGCAATTTAGCACAAGGGCTTACCATCTTATATGGTGGTAGCGTTAATGAAAAAAATAGCGAATTATTATTTGCACAAACAGATATAGATGGCGGCTTAATTGGCGGCGCAAGTCTAAAAGCAGAATCTTTTACTGCAATCTGTAACAGTGCAAAAGGGACTGTATAAGATGTACGAAATTTTATTAGTAGTTTATTTAGTTGTGGCTTTGGCTCTAGTTGGAATGGTTTTAATTCAACAAGGTAAAGGCGCAGATATGGGTTCTTCATTTGGCGCTGGTGCATCAGGCACAGTTTTTGGTTCGTCAGGTGCAGGTAACTTTATGACAAAAACAACCACAAGCTTAGCAACTGTATTTTTTGTATTAAGCATTGTGTTAGGAAACCTAACTGCTGGTCAAATTAAAAAGACTGACGAATGGGAAAACCTAGAAGCAGCTCCAGCAGTAGAAACAGTAGTTCCTGTTGAAGAAGATGTTCCAGTAACATCTACTAAAGAGCAAAGCTCTGACGTACCAAACTAATTTAGCGTAAAGCTATCGTTAAACGATTTATAGTCCTCAAATAAATC
Organism: Pseudoalteromonas sp. BSi20429; assembly: GCF_000238895.1. Classification (NCBI taxonomy): domain Bacteria; kingdom Pseudomonadati; phylum Pseudomonadota; class Gammaproteobacteria; order Alteromonadales; family Pseudoalteromonadaceae; genus Pseudoalteromonas; species Pseudoalteromonas sp. BSi20429. The sequence goes on from NZ_BADV01000097.1 coordinate 18,247, forward strand.
ACATGTTTAACAATTAAGCGAAAGCTTAAAAAAATGCGGATGTGGTGGAATTGGTAGACACGCCACCTTGAGGGGGTGGTGCTTTAGGGCATGGGGGTTCAAGTCCCCCCATCCGCACCAAATTTAGAAACCAGTAGCAGTGATGTTACTGGTTTTTTTGTATCTGTAATTTATTGTGATTGTTTTATGAGCGATGTGTGTTTATTGTTAAATAATTCTTCTATTTGTTAGAAAAAACTAGAAATATTACAAATTTAGCTCACACTTATAGATATCAAGCCGATAATAGATATAGACAATAAAATAAGGTAGCACAGTATGGCTTCAGGCTTCTCTTTTCAAAACCTAAGCATAACAAAAAAAATACATGCAATAACATGTATTGCGGTAGTGGCTTTCATAGTGATCGTATTGATAAACTATTTAGCTATGAATGATAATAAGGTTTCTCTCGATGAAATGAGTAACTCATCGTATAAAGTTGTAAAAATAACGTCGCAAAACGTAGGGCTTTTAGAAAAACTTGATGAACTTTATACCCAAGCAGTTACGTTTGGTGAGCAAGATCTTATAGTTAAAGCAGACGAGGTATATCAAACTTTAGAGTCTAATATTACCTTAATAACGCAACTTAATAACTCCTACATTAATAACGATATTATTAATGAGTTGTCAGATTATGAAAAAATATCCTCAAGTATTGCTACAGGTATGGTTAACGGTACTGCTGATTTTAGTAAGATTCAGCAACAAGCGCAGCTTAAAACAAGTTTATATGGATCTGTTTTAGAAAGTTTTAAAGGCGCTCAACAAAAAGCGGATAATCGTTTTTTTGAACTGGTTGCCAACACTAAAGCGCGCTCTGATGAAGCATTAACTCTAATGTTAGCTGTATCCATTATTTCATTAATTTTATTATTGTTTATGGCTATTTGGATTGCTAAGAATATAGGTTCATCTGCGAGTGATGCAGCTAACAACCTTAGTTTATTAGCAAGCGGCAATGGTTCTTTAAGCACACAGCTATCTGTTAACTCAGAAGACGAAATTGGCCAAGTCTCTATTAATTTTAACGCATTTATTTCCTTACTAAGAGAAACAGTTCTTGAAGTTATTGCTGTATGTGAGCCTTTAATGGAAAACTCAACACGACTAGTTCAAGGTATGGAACAAGCTGAGCGTGCTACAACAAAGCAAACCACTGATGCTGAAATTGTTAAGCAATCTATGGAAGAAATGAAGCAGAGTGTTGGTGATATATCAGAATCTGCAGCTAACGCTTCTCACGCTGCTGAAACGGCCGAGAAAGAAGTTGAACAAAGTCGTACACAAGTACAGATGTCAGTTACCGCTTCTCGTACGCTCAGTGATGAAATTAATCGAGCTGCAGGGACGATTAATAAGCTTGCGGACGATACAAAAAATGTATCGCAGATTTTGAATGTAATTACGTCTATTGCAGATCAGACAAACTTGCTTGCTCTTAATGCTGCTATTGAAGCTGCACGAGCAGGTGAACATGGAAGAGGCTTTGCTGTAGTGGCAGATGAGGTTCGTGAACTGGCTTCTCGCACTGCACATTCTACTAATGAAATACGTGAACTATTGGGATCATTAACGACTGCCGCAAATGAATCTGTAGCTGCTATGACTTCAGCACGTGATATGGCAACAGATAATGCTACAGCCGCAGAAAAAACAGGTATTTCAATAGAGAAAATCGCAGAGCAAATGTTAGAAATTAATGGTATGAATTCGCAAATAGCAGCAGCAACTGAAGAACAAACATCCGTTGCAGCTATGGTAGTAGATAATGTGTCAAATATGCATGTATCGTTCGAAGATACTATGGACTCACTACTTGCTGTACGCGACGTAGCCAAAAACCTACATTACCTATCTGATAACCTATTAGATGCAACCGCTAAGTTTAGAATCGAGTAAAGCTTAGTACTGAGTCAGTATAAAAATCTACCCTAGGGTTGATGCCAGTTAGTTAACCGCTGACTGGCTTTTTTGTTTGGATATCTGGTTTGACATACCTAGTATATGTCCACTCCCGCTTTATTAGTAATATGTGATGCTCTACTTTAGCTTACTATTGCTCTATTTATTTAGGGATACTCCCTGAGTTCTCAATAAACATAGTCTGAATTAAGTTAATAATATTAATTGCACACGTCGTAACACTCAGTTGACAGAAGTCTTCTGAATTGGGTGCGTAGCTATTGGCTAGAGAAAGTGTTGTAGTGGGTTGCAAAAAAAAGGCCTCTGAATAAATTCAGAAGCCTTCATAAACGAACCAGAAGGTCGGTTTATCGATTGGTTAAATATTTCTCAACCTATCTGTATTAACCTCTGGGTGGTTTTTATATCAATTTCACTGCTAAAAGGTCGCAATTACTTTTACTTTATCGGTCACTTTAGCACTATCAACATAGCCAATTGCATTTGCATTAGCTGCAACAAAATCAATAACAGCTTGGTCAGTTGTTAGTTTTTCAGGCGGGGTACCTTTACCTGTAAATACAAGCTTTGACCAATATGCATTTAACTGACTGCTAGACTTACCCACTACTTTGTCGTTAAATTCATCAGCTACAGATGTACCGTCTTGATTTATAGGATTAACTTTATCGCCATTACTAAATGACTTACTTTTTCCCAGATAAATCTTTTTTATTGTGTCAGCATCTACAGAGCTAGCATTGCTTGGATTAATAATCACAGCAACTTCTGCAAATACATTAATTGAGCACAATGAAAGTGCACTTACTAAAATTAATTTTTTCATCATAAGCTCCAATTAAAAGACAAGATCTACACCGACAGCTACAACATCCGTCTCTGTATCAGTTATGTCATCTTCAAAACGACTAAAGTCGATCTTGAAAGCAGCGGAAGGATGAAAATCATAACGTGCACCAATTGTGTATACGTTACTTTGTGCACGAAGACCTTCAAGAGCACCATTTACAGCTGAATTTAAGGTTGGTATTGACTCAATGGTATTAAAACGTGATGAGTCATGTTTGTCATCATTGTCTTCATAAGTAAAATGAACAATTACACTGTCAATACGGTAACCAACTGATGCGTAATACTGTGACTGTTCTGGTAGTATACTGTCTTCAACCTCAAATTGCGTATATTCGGCATCAAACAAAAAGTTTTCATAATCAACAGAAAAACCAACGCCAACGAAGCTCGTTTTATCTTCTTCAGTGATTAGGTCATTCGCAGTATTAGTCAAGCCACTATCAGACAATACACTTACGAGACCAATTAGGCCGCTATCCTCTGATGAAATGCTAGTGTCGGCTACAATGTATGCAGCTCGCGCACTGAACCAGTCGTATGATAGACTCCAGTTTATACCGGCTAAATTATTTAATTCAGCAGGTAATTCTGTTCCAAATACGTCAATATCACCATCGAACGCACCATAAAAGCCTTGAAGCGTAGAATCCCAATCACCCAATTGAGAGTTGTAAACTACACTAACTCCTTCATAAGTTGAAAATGGGATACCGTATACTGATTTTGGCGGACGTACCCATCGATAAGCATAACCTACATCCAAGAAATCAGAATACTTGTAAAAAGGAACACGCATTTTACCAGCGCTAAATTGCAGTTCATCGCTGTATTCATAAGTAACGTATGCCCATTCGAATGTAGCGTCAAAGTCATCCTCTCCACGCGCAATAATTTGAGCCGTAGCTGTTAGCTTTTCATGTAGGTCTGCAGATAATTGTAAAGCGAATTTACTCTCATTTTTAAAAGAGATATCGTCATCATAGCCGTACAAAGTACTGTCACTATCCAGACTTTTACCACCGACAATTGATGCAAAACCATTAATTCTTACCTCAGCACTAGCATAGCTAGATGCTAAAACTGCACATACAGCCACTGCTACAGATAGCTTTTTCATATGTTGTTCCTATTTGTTATTTAAATGTTGATTTCTTTATTAGTATAAGTGCATAACGAGTATTTATCTAATAAACAGAATGGTTTAAGGTTTTTATTTAATTTTTAGTCAATATTATTTTGTTTTTTAAATTAATCAGGTGCGAATGTTTGTGTTTAAAAATGTTTAGCCCTGTCTTCGGGTACAAAAATATGCCTCCTGTAACTTATTTTTATAATTTTATCTGTAAGCCATCAGAGCTGTATTTACTGCTACATAAAGTTGCTATTACTTAACTCTATGTATTTCACATAAGTTACTTGGTTTAAATGTTTATATTTTATGTAAATATATAGTCGAAATTATTAATAAGTAAAGTTAGCTATAAGCAAATAGCAACTTTCTAAACGGAAGTTTTATTATAGGATTAAATTTTTTTTAGCGAGATTGTCCAAAGGAAATAGCGCTCATGAAGGAGCTAACTTGTTTTTATTATGCTGCTTTGCAATGAATGCATACGGTTACGATGAAGTAAGTCTTTTGATAGGTTATATCTCGCTATTTAGCGTCTCCATTACACAAAATAATACTTTGCAGTACTTTCAGATGACCTCGTGAGTATAAAACTAGTGATTAATTGTAATTCACCTATGGAGAGTCAAGCATTCTGAAAGTGGTGGCCTTCGTTATCAGTAATTACTACTCTAGGGCCTGGTCCATTATTTGCTGGAGATCTGAAAGTTTGTGGTGCCGGGCCACTGCTTTATACAATAAGTAATATCAATACCTTGTAATTATTTCAGGTATTAATAAATAGTAAGGAGAAAAGTATAATTTTTATTTGCAGTATTAAGTTCGAAAAAGTGGATTTTTGATATTGACTCGACATGAAAGGCACTTCCAGAGTGCTGTTTAAGAAAAGAAAGTTGCTGGTTGTATAGGGTATTTAAGTGGGTCCAACTTTGACTTTATGCTTTCAGTTGAAATAATAATTCAGAGTCAGAGTCAGAGTCAGAGTCAGAGTCAGAGTCGAGTAGACACAATAAGGTTTCAAGTAAGCCCGCTTAACTATTGATCTTATTTAAGTTTTTTTGACACCAAAGTAATGCTTGCTGCTTATTTTTTACAGCAATTTTTTGGTAAACCTTGTGTAGGTGGACTCGAACAGTAGCTTCACTTATAAATAAAGTGTCGGCAATTGCACTTGAATGTAAGCCAGAAAATAATAAGTTTAATACTTTCATTTCTTTGCAGGTTAAGTTGTTTGATTGCAGCGTAGTTTGTTGTTCACTCGCTAGCATTTGCCTCATCCAATCATCGGTTACTGCACGAGGGAACCATAACTTTCCTTGTTCAATGGCTTCTAATCCTTGTTGAAGTAGTACTTCGTCAGTGCCTTCGTAAAACAATCCTTTTAAATTTGGCCACTCTTTTAATGCTAGTACATCGCATTCTTTTGGGACATCAAAAAATTACCAGTCCTTGGTGACCATTTTTTAGCATGAATTGATTAATAAGTTCATAATTGGTAATGACGTTTAAAGCTTGATAATTAACAAGTAAAACGTTGAAGTCAGCTGCAACACAAAAAAGTGAAGTGTAATTTGGATTTGTGAAGCATTTGAGGCTTTTATCAGCTGTGTTTTCAATATTCATAATATTCTATCCATAGACTACATTTTAGTACTATATTCTTATTTTTAGTTAATTTCAATGATAGGAGAATGTGTTGTAGCTCTTTTTTTATACACTAAAGTACATGTGTAAAGTACGTTTTATGTGCTTTTTAAAATTGTATTTATGCGGTTTTTTGTTTTAAAACAGCTTTTTAGTGAGGTTGATATTAATGTTCTTTATTTATGATAATCCACCTAAAGCTAACAATGCCTAAATTGCTTTTATTCTTTATACATTTATTCAAATAATTTATACATTTCTTCACAATTCTGTCATATAATACCCATCCAGAGGAAAGATGCATTACGCATCTTTTTTTATGCCTGAAATTTATACTCTTAAGTATAAATGCATAACTAAATCACACGGTATCCTTTGGAGAATATTTTGAAATTACGTAACCTCTCACAGCTAAGTCTAGCAATTTTTGCTGCACTCACTACCTCTGTAAACGCCGAAGAAACTAAAACAACAGCTAAACAAGACGCATTTGAAAAGATAGAAGTTACAGCTCGTAAACGTACAGAGAGCCTGTTTGAATCTCCAACCGCTATCACTTCAATTGGCGCTAACCTAATTGATAAAGCCAATATGAGTAACCTAGAAGATATTGGTAAATATGTTCCAAATTTAAATATTACCCGCTATGGCGTGGGCAATTCTGCGCATGCGTCTGTATTTATCCGCGGTATAGGTTTGCAAGATCACATAATAACTACCGATCCGGGTGTGGGTGTGTATCTTGATGGTGTGTACTTAGGTCGTCAAATGGGTTCTAACTTATCATTACCTAATGTTGAGCGTGTTGAAGTGCTTCGTGGCCCACAAGGTACTTTATATGGCCGTAATACATTAGGTGGCGCTGTAAATGTAATTACAAAGCAACCTGGTGATGAAGGTATTGTTACTACTACAGCTAAGCTGGGAAGTCGTGGACGTATTGCCGGTGATGTTTATTTTAATAACTCACTAACAGATGATGTAAGTATGTCTGCAAGTGCATCGTACAAAACACGTGATGGTGTGGGCGAAGCTGTTAATTTAGCAAACCCAGAAAAAGAAATTGGTGAAGAAGAAGAATTTAGTGGTCGTGTTGCACTTAAATGGCAAGCAAATACCGACTTAGCATTCACTTTTTCTTTAGATGGTGTTGATAACGAATCTGGCCAATCGCCTTATACAATTGAATTGACAGACCCACTAGACTCAAATGATGTTTTTAATGGCGACTTCCCATTATTGACTCAAGATTTAATTCCATCAGACCCTGATGATTTAGGCACAACTGTTGCGGGTATTGAATCTACCTCTTACTCAGGTTGGGGCACATCGTTTTCAGCCGACTGGGCAATTAACGATACTTATACCACTAAGTTTATCTCAAGCTACCGTACATCTGAGTATGAAGGTGGCCTAGATGATGATGCATCACCTTTAAACTTGTCTGAGTTTCCAGAGGAGGGCGGTGCTGATCAGTACTCATTTGAAGTTCAGCTAAATGCAACATTCGATAATATGGACTTTGTATCTGGTCTTTACTTTTTTAATGAAGATGGCTTTACACGTTCAGGCCCGTTTGTATTTAGCCCATTTAATACACCTAATGGCTTGTTGAATGATGGTGAAACAGAATCATTTGGCGGTTACGGCGAATTTGAAATTAACCAAGAAACTAATTCGTATGCAGCATATATAAATGCCAGCTACGATTTAACTGACGATTTAACGGTAGGTGGTGGCCTTCGTTATTCAAAAGATGAAAAAGATGCAAATGCTATATTCCCATCATTTCCAACTCGTAAATATGTAAGTGCAGATTTTGATGCGGTTACGTGGGATGTAAATGCATCTTATCAGCTTAGCAATAATATGAATGTGTATGGCCAGATTCAAAAAGGCTATCAAACAGGTGGTTTTCCACCGCGTCCGTTTGGTGGACCAGATCAATTTGTATCGTTTGACGAAACAAAAGCGATTAACTACGAAATGGGCTTAAAAGGCCAAGTACACGAAAATGTATCTATGATGCTTGCGGTATTTGTGACTGATTACACCGATTTAGCATTACCGTTTTCAGATCCAACAGCGGGTGGTGGCTTTGTAACAATTGTAGAAAATGCGGGTCAATCTAAAGCGCAAGGTATTGAGCTTGAAACAACAGTTGCTATTACCGATGACTTTACTATTCGTAGTGCAGTTGGTTATTTAGATTCTGAAATAACAGAAGTGGCTGAGGGCGTACAAGGCATAGGTAAAGGCGATTCACCAGCACTGACGCCACGCTGGACTGTCATGGTTGCACCTTCTTACTTTATGGATTTAGAGAGTGGCGCAACACTTGCGTTTAATGCTAATTATTCGTATCGCAGTGAAATGCAAGGTCAATCAGTTTACAACCAAAGTGAGACCATTGATTCTCGTGAACTAGTTGGTTTTAATATTTCGTACACTAATCCATATGGCGATATGGAAGTTACACTGTATGGTGAAAACGTTCTAAACGAAGTTTACGATGTTGGTCGCCTACAACAATCAGGTTTTGTTGGTGTAATGCGCAGTAATGACCGCAGTGAATTTGGTTTGAAATTCAAAAAAGATTTTGAGCTATAAACTAAAATCAAGTAAATAAAATTCAATGTAACTGAAGTTTATTTTTCATAACAAAGGCCGAATCATGCTGTGATTCGGCCTTTATATATTCAATAGTAAAATTATTATCCACATAATTTAAATCCCTAATTTAAATTGCTGATTTAAAACAATCAACATAACCACTTTTAAGTATTTGTATCAGCTAAAATGCGCCTTTTTAGTTTGTGTAAAGGCTTGGTTGTTCGTTACAATGGCGCCACTTAATTGCCAAACGGACTCAGTGATGAAAATTCTTGCCGATCAAAATATGCCTTTAGTTGAGCAGTACTTTGCAGACTTTGGTGAGGTTGAGCGTTTTGATGGTCGTAAATTAACGCCTGAACAATTAATAAATGTAGATGTACTCCTTACTCGTTCAGTGACTAATGTTAATCATGAACTATTGGCACAAGCTAACAAGCTGAGCTTTGTGGGCACTGCCACAATTGGCATTGACCATATTGATACGCAATTACTACATGAAAGAAATATTGCTTTTACTAGTGCTCCTGGTTGTAATGCCGTTGCTGTAGCTGAATATGTAATTAGTAGTTTATTTGCATTAAGCCAAGAAAATGCGCGCCCATTGTGTGGTCAAACAATTGGTATTGTAGGAATGGGTAACATTGGCACGTGTTTGTCGCAAAAATTAAAAGCATTAAATGTCGACGTACTGCTGTGCGATCCAATTAAGCACGAACAGGGCTTATTACAAGAGCATGTAGCGCTTGATGAGTTATTAGCGCAATCAGATGTTGTTACTTTTCATATTCCACTTATTAAAAGTGGCGAGCACAAAACGCTGCACATGATGGGTAAAGAGCGATTACAAGCACTTAAGCCTGGAACCACGCTAATTAATGCAAGCCGAGGCGACGTAATTGATAATCAAGCATTGCTTGAGGTAATGGAAGCTGGGGCTGATTTAGATATAGTACTTGATGTATGGGAAAAAGAGCCCAATATTCTAACTGAATTACTAGAGCATGTGCGTTATGCCAGTGTGCATATCGCAGGGCATACACTTGAGGGGAAAGCACGAGGTACACAAATGTTGTATCAAAAATTGTGTGACCTAAAAGGTGTAGAGGTGAGTAAATCGTTGGATGATTTTTTACCAATACCTGCTATTACACATGCAACTGTTACGCAAAGCCTAAGCGAGCAAGATATTGCCCGTTTGGTGCATTTAATTTATGACGTACGCCGCGATGACGGAATTTTACTTCGTCATTTAGAAGGTGAGGGCTTTGATAGTTTACGTAAAAACTATCCGGTAAGGCGAGAATTTAGCACCTTATTCCTACAAGGTGATAGCCCACAACTAGCAGCACTTAGTCAACTTGGCTTTAGCATAGCTAAATAATTATTTAACTAACGATGTTGTTTTAATGTCGTTTATAGAGGAAGAAATATGTCGCAAAAATATAACGTTGCCGTACTTGGCGCTACTGGTTTAGTAGGCCGTCAAATCATTGAAACGCTAGCAGATCGTAAGTTTCCTGTAGATCAGCTTTTTTTACTTGCGAGCAGCCGCAGCGCAGGTGAAGACATAAAGTTTCGTGGTGAGACCATTGAAGTACTTGACGTTGAAGGCTTTGATTTTAGCCAAGCGCATATAGGTTTGTTTTCTGCTGGTGGTAGTGTATCTGAAAAATATGCTCCTATTGCTGCTGATGCCGGCTGTATTGTAATCGATAATACATCGCACTTTAGAAATGATTTTGAAATCCCACTAGTGGTGCCAGAAGTTAATGCTTCAAGCCTAGCTGATTTTAGGAATCGTAATATTATTGCTAACCCTAACTGTTCAACTATTCAGATGATGTTAGCACTTAAACCAATTTATGATGCTTACGGAATAGACCGTATTAACGTATCTACTTACCAAGCTGTATCGGGCGCAGGTAAAGAAGCGGTTGATGAACTTGCAAAGCAAACAGCTAACTTGATGAATGCACGCCCTATGGATAATAAAGTATTTCCAAAGCAAATTGCATTTAACGTTATTCCTCAAATTGATAGCTTTGAGGATAATGGCTATACACGCGAAGAAATGAAAATGGTAAATGAAACTCATAAAATTTTGGGTGATACCACTATTGCAGTAAATCCTACCTGTGTACGTGTTCCCGTGTTTTTTGGTCACTCAGAATCAATTAATATTGAAACGCGCATGCCTTATGACTTTGAACACGTTAAGCAACTTTTAAAAGACGCGCCTGGTGTCGAGCTAATTGATGATGAAGGTGATTACCCTACAGCAGTGTCTGACGCTAGTGGTAACGATACTGTTTATATAGGCCGATTACGTGCTGATATTTCTCATCCTCATGGATTAAACATGTGGGTTGTAAGTGATAACACTCGCAAAGGTGCTGCAACTAACAGCATTCAAATTGCAGAAGAGCTTATTGCTAATTACATGTAATAGTTAATAGCGCTGAACACACTTTAGAAGCGGTAAACATTATTTGTTTGCCGCTTTTTGTTTATAGAGCTTGTCAGTTTTTTGCCGTTTATTTTTAAAAGTATAAAAACTGATTGATAACACTCAATAAATTAATATTTATAAAGATGTTTTAAGGCATTTATTTTCAAGGTGTTGCGATGGATATTAAGCCTTAACTGGTTTATAGTTTGTAATTGGAATAGAGCTTGCAATAAAAATAGATTGTAATAATAAATGCGAGTCAGTCATTTGGCTGATAACAGCAATAATCAACAATATTTATGCACTTAAGCTTTAAGTGTTTTGTTAATATTTAAATATTAAAGGATCAGCATGCGCGGTTTAGTTACACTTATTATATTAGCGTCTGCATTGATAGTAACGCCAGTTTACTCTCAAGACAGTACCCAATTAAAGGGGCCTAAAGGCGTTGACTATGGTGCGCAAGGGCGATCTATTGGGCCAATTAAACCAACAGACACACTTTGGCGTATAGCGGCTAAAGTGCGCCCAGATAACTCCGTCAGCATTTATCAAGTTATGCAGGCCTTGTATAACAAAAACCCCAACTCATTTTTAGAACAAAATCTTAATCATATTCAAAATGGTGCCTATTTAAAAATCCCTACTTTAGCCGAAATAAAAGGTGTAAATACACAGCTTGCAAAACAACGCTCAGAGCAAGATGATGCATTATGGGAAAAGAAAAAAAATGGCACACTTACGCAAAGCGAAATTATCTCAGCACAAACAAAAGTAACCCAAGCTCGTAAAGTCGACGTAGACGATGCCAAAAAAGAGATACAGAAAGAATTAAATGAAATAAAAACAGAGCAAAGTACTAAGCTGGTTGAGTTACAACAACAATTTAAAAATTCTGTAAGCAATGTAGAAGAAATTTTAGTTGAGAATAATAATCTTAAAAAACAATTATCAGGTATTTCAAACGAACTCGAAAACTTACGCTTACAGTTAGGACAAGACAGTGAAATTCAAAATCAATTAAAAGAACTAATTGTTAAGCAAAATGAGATTATTGCACAACAAAAAAAACAAGAGATAGTACCAAAAGAATCGTTTGATTTAAGCTCATTATTTTCAAATCCGATAGTGCTAGGTTTATTAATGTTTATTCCTGGGCTACTGATTATTTTTGCAATTGTTATGTTTTTACGCAAACGAGCAAGTAATCAAGAAGAGCCACAAAACGATGATGACTTTTTACCACAAACTCCAATTTACACTGGCGATGATGATTTAGGCCCAAGTTTAAATGACGATCCAATTGTACCCGACCCTTTAGATGACTTGAGTGTTCAATTAGATGATAGTCTCGAAAATGATATGTTGCCTGATGATGATTTAGATGACGGCCTAGATGATTTTTCAGGTGGTGAGAATTTACTCGATCAGGATGAGCTTGAAAGCCTGCTAAGTGATGACATTGTTTTTGATGATGAAAATACCGATGACGATGATGAACTCGATATTTTTATGCAGCAAGGGTTTGATCAACCTTCAGATGAAAACGCTGAAGATATTGATTTAGACTTATCTGATGACTCAATAAACAATGATGAAATTCTAACTAATGACGATTTAGATAGCTTGTTTGATGAAGACGATAGTCTACCTGAGTTTGATGCACCGCAAACAAGCGAAGCTTTAGAGGATGATAGCTTAGAGTCTCATGATGAAATGGCGGCTTTAAGTGAGGAGCTTGCAGATGATGATAATTTTGATATAGATGAATTATTAGATCAAACATCAACAGAATTAGATACCTCAAATAACAGTTCAGCTGAACTTGATACAAGCGACGACTTTGATTTAGACGATATAGATAGCTTAATTGATGAAGCGAATGACCCAAAAAGTGATGTGGCAGATGACTCAATTGATGCAGAGTTACTCGACGAAGATGAACTTTTAGAAGAAAGCGACGATTTTGATTTAGATGACATAGATAGCTTAATTGATGAAGCAGCGGTTGACACTGCAGATGATTCATTAGTTGAGGAAAGCGACGATTTTGATTTAGAT